>JAFPCE010000281.1 GCA_017390245.1 Selenomonadaceae bacterium | reverse complement strand
GCACCATCTAAGGTACCTAAGGTAATAGCACCGTTCATCATGAACTTCATGTTACCAGTACCAGAAGCTTCCTTGGAAGCTGTAGAAATCTGCTCGCTGACATCAGCTGCAGGGTAAACCATTTCACCCAGGGATACGCCAAAGTTCTCCAGGAAGACAACCTTAATCTTGCCATCAATAGAAGCATCGTTGTTAATCTTATCTGCCACTGCCAGAATCAGGCGGATGGTTTCCTTAGCAATGAAGTAACCAGGGGCTGCCTTACCGCCGAAGAAATATGCTACAGGAACTGGCATATCGTACTTCGGATCATTCTTCAGGCGGTCATACTGATACATGATGTGCATGATGTTCATCAGCTGGCGCTTGTAGGAATGGATACGCTTAACCTGTACATCGAAAATGGAATCAACCTTAACCCTGACTTTGTTGTGAGACCATACATACTGGGATAAAGCACGTTTTCTCACACGCTTTACCTTGTTAATCATCTTCAGGAAGGCTGGATCCTCAATATAATCATTTAACCGGCGCATGAGCTTGGTGTTGCCACGCCACTCACGGGTCAGCTTATCATCAATAACATGGGCCAGATCGTTGTTGGCACTAATGAGCCAGCGTCTGTGGGTAATACCATTAGTCTTGTTATTGAACTTCTCTGGGAAGTACTCATAGAAATACTTCAAGGTAGTATTCTTCAGAATATCGCTGTGAATCTTAGCTACGCCGTTGACACTGAAGGAACCAACTACTGCCAGACGGGCCATGTGTACCTGGCCATCCTGGAGAATAGACAGCTCGCGGACCATCTGCTCATCATCTGGATAGTTTTTTCTTACTTCCTCCAGGAAGCGGCGGTTAATCTCCTCTACAATCATATAAACGCGAGGCAGCAGATTCTTGAAGAGACCGATATTCCACTTCTCCAGTGCCTCAGGCAGGATGGTGTGGTTGGTATAAGCCACAGTGCCACAGGTAATCTCCCAGGCATCATCCCAGTCCATGCCCTCTTCATCCACCAGAATACGCATCAGCTCAGCTACTGCCAGAGCTGGATGAGTATCGTTAATATGGATGCAGATTTTATCAGATAAACCGTAAAGGTCCTCATGCTTCAGCTTGTAGTGGCGTACAATGCTCTGCACACCAGCAGAAACGAAGAAGTACTCCTGAGTCAGGCGCAGGCGCTTGCCCTCATCGGTGCTGTCGTTAGGATACAGGAACTCAGTAATCTTGTTGACCTTGTTTCTGTATTCCTGCATAGCACGGATTTCCTCCTGGGTGCACATTGCATAGTCAGAGAAATCCTGCTTAACCTCAACATTCCAGAGTCTCAGGGTATTAACAGTGTGGTTCTTAAAGCCGATAACCGGCACATCATAAGGTACAGCCATAACATCAGTATAGCCCTCATGTACCAGCTCCAGAGCACCATCCTCCTTGGCACGCATGTAAGCGTTGCCGCCAAAGCGCACATTAACAGCCTTGTTAGGCTTGCGGAACTCCCAAGGGAAGCCATCCCTCAGCCAGTTATCAGGAATCTCAACCTGCTGGCCATTAACAATCTTCTGCTCAAACAGGCCATACTGGTAGCGGATGCCACAGCCATGGGCTGGCAGGCCCAGAGATGCCATGGAGTCAATAAAGCAGGCAGCCAGTCTGCCCAGACCGCCATTACCTAAGCCTGCATCAGGTTCCTCTGGATACAAATCCCTCAGATTCAAATCCAGTTCCTTCAGCATTGCCTTAATAGCATTCTTTAAATCAAGGTTAATTAAGTTTGTATTTAACAAACGTCCCAGTAAAAATTCAATGGAGAAATAATATACCTGTCTCTCATCATTCAGCATGTACTGCTTGTTTGTTTTAATCCAATTTTCAGAAGTATATTGTTTCACCACATCTGCCAAGGTCTCATAAAGCTCATGCTCTGTCAGATCTGGCAAATCACGTCCCCATGTAATCTGGGCAGTAGTTACAAATCTCTGCTTCAGCTCTTCCTTCATGGTTTCTACATCGCGTTCTAGTGTTGCCATATGCCTCTCCTATCTCATTTATTGCCACAGGTATTTTTTATGGCTCCCGTGGCAGGGAAATGATATTATTCTCGCCATAAACATTATACCATATCCCGCCAAACTTTTTTCATGCTAATAAAAAAGGCCACTGCAGCAGGCAAAGAGATAAGCCACTGCAGTGGTCTTTGTAAAATTTAAATTACAGTGCCTTTAGCTACAATTAATGGATAGTTTTCTGCACCCTTCAGCCACTGGTCCTTGCTGACAGTAACATTTTTGTCGCAGATAACATCCCGCAGCATAGCGTTGTCCTCAATGACACAGTGCTCCATGACAATGCAGTCCTTAATCTTAACCCCTTCAGCTACAGTTACATTGCGGAAGAGAATACTGTTCTCCACCTCGCCCCGGATAACACAGCCGTTGGCAATGAGGGAATTGGTAACCTTGGCAGTTTCCTTGTACTGAACTGGTGCTGCATCCTTGGTCTTGGTGTGGATAGCACCATGCTCCATAAATACCTCATTCCAGATTTCAGGCTTCAGGAAGGAGCGGTTAGCATTGTAATAAGCCATGGTGGAGTTAATGCGGGCAACATAGCCTTTATGCTCACAGCCAAAAATGCTGTACTCATCCATGTGGCGGATAATGCCATCTAACAGCAAATCAGTGCCACCGCGCTCATAGCCGTTGGTAACTACCTTGTTAAAGGTGTCCTTGGACATGAGGTAAATACCTAAAAAGTCATTTGCCCCCCGCAGTGTAGTCATCTGCTTGGCAATATCTGTTACTCTGCCATTTTCATTGATTTTCATAACAGCAGTATCACCAGGAATATCCTGAGGTGCCTTGCTGTAAAGCATGGTAATATCTGCGCCAGTATTCTGATGGAACAAAAGCATCTGGCGGAAATCAATATTATACAAAGAATCAGCCTGGGCAAAGAGCACATATTCAGCCTTGGTATGCTGTACATAATCAAGGTTATGGTACAGGCCGGACAGATTGCCAGTTACAGGCTTGCCATCATAGGAATCAGAAGGCAGATAAGAAAGACCGCCACGATGACGGGCCAGATCCCAGTCTTTACCAGAACGCAGATGGTCAAATACAGAGCGGGCCTTAGCAGAAAGCAGCACACCCACATTGTCTATGCCAGAATTAACCATACTGGATACTGCAAAATCTATAACACGATAGCGGCCTGCAACAGGCAGGGAAGCTACCGGACGGCGCTCGCACAGCTCCTTCAGCATAGAGTTAGCACCGTCTAAATTGATTATTCCCATCATATTACTCATAATAATCCGTTCCTCTCTCTGATCAGCTTACCTGCTGACTGTTATCAGCCTGAGACTCAACAGTTTTGCCCTCTGGCACAACTGCAATGTTGCCCATCTCACCAACTACCTGTGCACCTGCACTAATAATGCAGTTCTGCGCCACAATAGCATGATCCACTACTGCGTTTTCCTCGATAGTGGTGAAAGGCATAACAACGGAATTGGTAACCTTGGCACCCTTGCCAATCTTAACACCAGAGAACAATACGGAATGATCTACCTCACCTAAGATCATAGAACCTTCATTCAGCATGGAGCAGCTAACCTGCGCCTCAGGGCCTACATAATGTGGTGGCAGGGACGGATTGGAGGAATAAATTCTCCAGTCGTTGTTAAAGGAGAACGGAGGCTCATCCTGCAGCAGATCCATATTGGCCTGCCACAAGCTCTCGATAGTTCCTACATCCTTCCAATAGCCCTCAAAAGCATAGGAATAGAGCCGTGCATTATCATTCAGCATAGCTGGAATAATATTCTTGCCGAAGTCATGGCTGGAGCCTTCATCAATGGCATCAGCCTTCAGGTATTTATCCAGGAAGGACCTGTTGAAAATATAAATACCCATAGAAGCCAGATTGCTCTTTGGTTTTGCTGGCTTTTCCTCAAATTCCACAATACGGCCATCTACAGAATCAGTGTTCATGATACCAAAGCGAGGAGCTTCCTCCCATGGCACTTCAAAAACGCCGATGGTAGCATCTGCCTTGTTAGCTCTGTGAGCATCCAGCATTTTAGAGTAATCCATAGTATAAATATGGTCACCAGAAAGAATCAGCACATATTCCGGATCCATCATATCAATGAAATTCAGGTTCTGGTAAATAGCATCAGCAGTGCCCTTGTACCAGTCTGCGCCCTTGTCTCTGGCATAAGGAGGCAGGATAAATACACCGCCATTAGAAGTATCCAGATCCCATGCATTACCTGTGCCCAGATAGGTATGCAGCTCCAATGGACGGTACTGAGTCAGTACACCTACCTTGTCTATGCCGGAATTAGCACAGTTAGATAATGGGAAGTCAATAATACGATACTTGCCGCCGAACGGTACCGCAGGCTTTGCGATATTTTTTGTCAAAGCCCCTAAACGGCTGCCTTGTCCGCCAGCCAGAATCATAGCCAAGCATTTTGTTTTCATCACATTCACCCCTAAATACAATTTGCATTCCTGGTTTTTTATCCCTCTCAAAAAACAACCGAAAGCAAGTGTTAATTATATGTATTAATTTCCATAAAAATGAAAAAAGTCCTGCTTTTTATGCAAAATAGTCCTAATATTCTCACAAATTTTTTCAGCAAAAAAGCCTGCCAAGGCAGACCTTAATTTTAAAGCTTTTTATACTGAATTTATGTAAAAATCATGCACAGAGAACCTATACAGAGAGCCACTGAAAGTCCCCGTAAAAAAGCAACAGCCTGGTGCAGCCTTTTTTCGGCAATTTTTTCTGCCACCACACTGATTTCGTAGAGAAAAAAAGACAGCAAAAAGAATGCCAGAGGAACATCCCCCTCAATAAAGCTGAATACCAGCAAAACTGCTCCTAAAACCAGTCCTGCCTTTTCGCCATTGCGCAATAACGGCTTAGCTTTTTTCTTTTGTACTACTATAGGTGCTTTGGAACGATACGCCCCCATTTATCTGCCCTCTTTCTTTTGCCTTTAAAAGACTTTTGCTATGATTTCTGCTTCAGCCAGTCTCGCTGCCCCTTATAAAGCCCTGCTTATTTGCTTCTGGCCTGATCCAGCAGCATAGATGTCCGGATACGCAGCTGTGGCAGCTTTGCCTGGAGATTTTTGCCCGGACACTTGGTTTTATTGTACTCCTGATGGCCTCTGATGGTTCTGCTGCCAGGCTTGATATCATACAGCAGGCACATAGCTGACAGCATTTTTGCCAGTACCTCCATCTGTGCCTTAGAAGGCTGGTCGATTTCAAAATTACCGCCCACGCAGATACCTACGGTATAGCCGTTATTCTGATAGCAATGAGCGCCCTCCATCTCCACTGGCCGGCATTTTTCCACAGCGCCATCCCGGTGAATCAGGTAATGATAACCAATACCTGCCCAGCCCTGATTGCGGTGGAAATTGTGGACCTCTGCTGCTGAAGCATCGTGGCCATCAGGAAAGCCCAGATGATGCACCACTATAGCACTAGTCTGCTGCCGCAGGGACATATCCCCAAAGGCTAAGCTTGGATAATGCAAATTAATGCCAAACTGTGCCAGAGCTTCTCTTTCAGTCAGCTTGGCTGCCTCTGCCTGATGTACTGCCCCCCATGGAAGCAGGCAGCCAAGGCCCAATCCTAAGAGATATTTTAAACATGTTCTTCTAGAAATATTTTTTTTACTCACTTTATTTTCCCCTGTATCTTTTGTCATCACACAATATCATGTATCTCCCACTGGCCACTGCCTGCCAGCTTCAGCTCCCGCTGATGTTTAGCCCTAAGTGTAGAACGGTGCCCCACACTGACTACTGCCGTATCTGGCAGCTGGCTGGACAGAACATCGTAAGCCTCTGCTTCTCTGTCTTCATCCATAGCAGAGGTAGACTCATCCAAAAAGACAATCTCAGGCTTAAACAGCAAAATACGGATAAAGGCCAGACGCTGCTGCTCACCTAAGGACAGAATTCTACTCCAGTCATCCACCTTATCCAGGCTGTCTGCCAGATGACTTACGCCAAAGAGATTTAATAAAGCCTTAATATCTTCAGTCTCCTGCTCTGGTACTGGCTGAGGATAATATATAGCCTGACGCAGACTTCCCAATGGCAGATATGGACGCTGCGGCAGGAACATCACCCGCCATTTTTCTGGTGTAGTTATCTCTCCGCTGCCATAAGGCCAGATGCCTGCCAGCGCCCTCAGCAAGGTACTCTTGCCGCAGCCAGAAGCACCAGCTATCAGCAATTTGTCTCCTGTGCTGATTTCCAGTGACAAATCCTGCAGCAAAGGCTGGCCATTTGGCAAATCCACCTTAATATGCTTTAAAACCAAAGAAGTACCTGTCTTTTCCCGCTGGAAATCATCCTGCAGTTCCTCCGCTTCTTCCATGTGGGCAGTAAAGCCGCTAAGACGGCGGATAACAGCCATATACTGGGCAATGGAGCTATATGCGTCTACAAAGTAGCTCAAGGCATCCTGAACTCTGCCAAAAGCACTGATGGTCTGCATGAGACCGCCCAGCTGCAGATTTCCCTCAAAATACTTTGGTGCTACCATGAGAATTGGCACAATGATAGCCAGCTGGCCATAACCAGTTACATAGAAATTCAACAGCTTGGTACGTTTCATCAAGCCCCAGAAATTGGTAACAACCCTCTGGAATCGCTCATTAAAGGTAACATGCTCTGGCTCTTCACCACCGTAAAAAGCAATGCTTTCACTATTTTCCCTGACACGGACCATGCTGAAACGGAAATCCGCCTCGTAGCGCTGCTGATCATAATTAAGGCCGATTAATTTCTTACCAACCTTATGGGCAATCCAGGTACCAGCAATGGAATAAAACAAGGTAACGAATACCATGTAGCCAGGTACAGATACCACAGTATCACCTAATGGAATGTCCAGCACACCAGATAACTGCCACAAAATAAACACAAAGGCCACCAGTGTTGTCAGCTGCTTTAAAACACCTAAGGAAAGCTGCAGTGACAGGCTGATAAAGGAACCAATATCATCAGAAATACGCTGGTCCGGGTTATCCATATCGGCACTGCCAGTCACCTGCAGACGGTAATAGGTCTGTTTGTGCAGCCATTTGCTGAGATAATTTTTGGTCATCCAGGTACGCCAGCGGATTTCCAGCATCTGGCGCAGGTAAATGGCATATACAGCCACAATAATATAAATAAAGGCAATAGTAGTAAATTCACCAATCAAGGGCCAGAAACTGCCATAATTATACCCCTGCAGTGCATTGTAAAACTCGTTATTCCACTGGTTTAACAGTACCAGCATGTATACCTGCAGCAAGCTCAGGGCCACTACTACAGCCAGCATGCCCCTGGCCCACCAGCGTTCCTCTGAGCGCCAGTAGGAGCGCACCAGCTTCCATACTACACCTGCCATATCTCTTTTCTTCATATCAGCTATCAGCCTCCATTTTTCTCTAGTTTTATACAATAATACATGATAAAATAACCATAGCTTTACAGAAAGGAAACTACACTATGGCTATAATATTAATTGGCTTTGCACTTTTGTGCATTCTTTTACTGCTAGTATTATACCGCAATTTACCAAATAAAAAAGTTTTTTATGGCTTTTGTGGCACTCTGAGCATTACTTTAGGCATCAGCTACTATTCCTTCCACGTGCCGCAGTCACAGCCAGTCCACCTGGATGAAGCTGCCATCTCCCATATCACCAGCCAGCAGCAGATATTTGCCGGCTGGTACACTGAGTATAAAAAGCATTTAGATGTTATCGACTACACCTGGCAGCAATACCAGCAGCTGTTAAAGGATTATCATAATGATAATATCAGCCTCAATACACTGAATATGCGTTTAGGCCAGCTGGAACAGGACGCTCTCAAGGAAAAAGCAGCACTAGACAAGCTGCCCTCACCTAATGGACTGGACGATAACAATTACGGCTTAGCTGTCACCATCTTGCAGAAAACCCAGGAATATGCCAGCCAGCAGGTCATTACCATTAAGGCCACTAAAGCAGCTTCCAGTCCTGAAAATAATCCGAAGCTGAGTCATGAGGAACGCAGCCGCAGCCTGCAGAAAATCATGCTGCAAAATGCTCCCGATGCCCTGTTTACTGCCAATGAAACCAACATGCTGCGCAGCAATTTAACCATACCGGAGAATTCATAACATGCAACCATACAAAACCTTAGCCGCAGATGGCTATGCCTATTACGAAATACAGAAATCAAAATTTCATGCCTATACAGCCCACGTAGAAAGTGAAGCTGAAGCCAGAGATTTCATAACATCCATCAAAAAAAAGCATTTTGATGCCCGCCATAACTGCTCTGCCTGGGTACTAGGGGAAGACAGCGGTATCCAGAAATCCAATGATGACGGCGAACCTGGTGGCACTGCTGGCAACCCTATTTTAGAGGCCATCAAGCAGCACGGCCTCACCAACGCCGTAGTAGTGGTAACCCGCTATTTTGGCGGTATCAAGCTGGGAGCAGGTGGACTCATCAGAGCCTATAACCACACTGCTTCAATTGGACTTGACGCTTCAGATATACTAGAAATCAAGCCTATGGCAAGGCTTTCTGTGGCACTTGACTACGATTTGTGGGGAACTATGGAAAACTGGCTCCGGGCCAGTGAAATCCGCACTGACGGCACTGATTATACTGACAAGGTAACAGTCCAGCTTTTAATTGAACCAGACCAGCTGGAAGCTGTCACCACTGAGATTACCAATCTTACAGCCGCCAGAGCTGTTCTGACACCTCATGAACCAGAATATCTGGCATTGCCAGTAACTAAATAAAGAGCAAACTAAAATGCAGGCCAGGCCTGCATTTTTTGTTACGCAATATTATTTTTTCTCCAGCTGCAGCGCAGGAAATCTCTTTAAAAGATATTCGCTGATTTTCTCACCAATGATTTTCTTGCCCTGCATATCAGGATGGAGACCATCTGTAGTCATCTCTGCCTTTAAGAAACCATTTTCATCCGTCAGCTCCTGCACCACATCCACATGATATGGCTGCTGCATAATCCAGTCATTTAAAAGCTGCTGTTCCTGCTGCCAGTTAGCTGCTGGCGTTGCAATAGTGCTTTTCATTAATACTGGATTAACAGGAGTAGCTGTAGCAAAAACTGGTATAATCCCAGCCCGGCTGCACTTATTGTTAATTTCCTCCAGAGCTACCTCAATATTCCAGGCAGTATCGCCTTCCCGGAAATTATTAACTCCCCCCATAACCACCAGAATCTTTGGCTCAAAGCTCAGCACATCAGTATTAAAGCGGTCCAGCATAGTCTGCACTGTATCGCCGCTGCGTCCCAGATTTTTCACAGGTACATCGCAGTAGGTTTCCCAGTTGTAAAGGGTCATGCTGGGAGGAGTACATACAGCACCGCCGCCGTGAGTGATACTGTCACCTAAGGCTGCCACCTTGACAGGAGTTTCCACTGTAAAAAAGCTAGGCTCAGACCACTCACTGTTTACCTTGCCACTGGCATCCCTGCCTCTGACCTGCCAGTAGTACTTTCCTGGCCAGGTATAGCCAGCATATTCGTAAAACATCTCACCAGGAGATTCTATTTCCCTTACCAGCTTATAAACCTTATTCTGGGCGTCCTCCCGGAACACCTGAATGTCATAGCTCTTACAGCCCTGGTGGGGAATCCAGGAAAATACCGGATATAAAGGTGAATAGGACATTTTTGTAAACTGGGTGTTAGGCTTAGGTGCTGCAGGATTTATGTCTCCCTGCACTAATGGCTTCAGCTCAGAATAACTGCCCATGATTTCCCCTTTATAATTAAGCGGGCATACCTTCCAGTAATAATTTCTGGCAGCATACATAACAGAAGTATCCAGCTCATAGCCTGTGCTGAAAATCTTTTTCTTAACAGAAATAATATTTTCCGGCAGATTTTCATTATTTTTCATGATGGCCAGCTGGTAGCTTACAGCCCCTGGCACAGGCTCCCAGCTGATGCGGACACTTTTCATCTGCACTGGAGCTTCCTCTGCCAGAGCCATGCTGCCTGCAGAAAAGCAGCTGCACAAAGCCAGCATCAGCAACACTTTCATCCAAAATTTTCCTGTATGCTTCAAAAGAATCTCTCCTATATCATAGCAAATTTCACACGCAAAAAAGGTGCGCATATAACGCACCTTTAATAATACCATTTTTACGCTTCATCTTCTAGGTTAATATTTGTAATTATTCTGCCTAAACGTGTGCCAGACAGGAAATTCCACATCCACTTTGTGCCTACAGTAACGTCTGCATGGAAGCCCTCCAGTCTCAGCAGATGCAGGAACATCCAGATGCACCAGGCAAAAAAGCCGCCGATTTTCAAAAAGCCCCAGTTAACCACAGCCTGACAGCGGCCAATGGTAGCCATGCTGCCATGATCATGATATACGAAATCCTCTAACTGGCTTTCACCTCTTACCAGGTGGCGGATATTGGTAGCAGCCAGATTAGCCTGCTGAATAGCCACTGGTGCTACTGTAGCCAGTGGTCTGCCTCCCTGCTCAAAGTGGGCATTATCGCCAATAGCAAAAATATTTGGATAGCCAGGTACCTGCAAGGTTGGCCCTACCTTGATTCTGCCTGCCCTGTCACATTCAGTGCCAATGGTAGCAGCTACATCATGGGCTCTGACACCAGCCGCCCAGATAACGGTGCGGGTTGGAATCACAGTGCCATCCTTCAATGTTAAATCATCCTGGCTGCAGTCAGCCACCTGAGTATTAATCATAACCTCAACGCCTTTGGACTCCAGCACGTTAATGGTATGCTGCCGCAGATTTGGCGGCATCATTGGCAGGATTTTATCTGTAGCCTCAATGAGCTTAATGCTGACTTCATCAAAGTTCAGATTTGGATACTCCTTGCGCTGTACAGCCACCAGCTCAGCCAAAGCACCAGCTTCCTCAACGCCGGTAGGACCACCGCCAACACAGACAAAGGTCAGCATGCGGCGGCGCTCTGCTTCATCATCCTGCTGCTTGTTAGCACGCTCAAACATGTGCAGTGTATGGTTTCTGATGTGCAGTGCTTCCTGAATGGTCTTCATGCCATAGGAATATTTCATGACATTTTCCATGCCAAAGAAATTGGTTTTTGCACCAGCTGCCACCACCAGATAATCATAGGTTATATCACCATGATTGGTATGTACAGTATTATGGGCACCATCTATATGGGTTACCTTAGCCATAAACAGCTCTACATTCCTGTTGTCGCGGAACATGGCACGAATAGGATATGAGATATCATCTGTAGAAAGTACCGCTGTGGAAAGCTGGTACAGTAATGGCTGAAACAGATGGTAATTAACCCTGTCCACAATAGTGATGTCAACATTCTCGCCAGCTAATTTTTTAGCAGCTGCCAGGCCGCCAAAGCCTGCACCAATAATGACGATATGTGGTTTCTTACTCATTGTTATCACCCCTGATTCTTCTATTTTCAGCTAAGATTATAGCCATAAATCAAAATTTTATCAAGACTTGTTTATTATTAATTATATTTATAATAATACAGAATCACTGGCCATTATGACAAACTGCAGCGGCAATGGCAGCCCCCAGGCTGGAACCGCTTTTCACAAATACAGGCGTCACCAGGGCACCTTCTTCACCTAAAACCTCATAAAGGCCGCGGCTGAGATTTTCCTGCACGTAAGGCATCAACTCATAAACTGAACCATCAATAGCTGCATGCATAGCCTTGCCAGGCTGGAAGCTGAAAATATGCCAGGCAATGCCGGCAAAAACAGCTGCCATGAGACGGGCAGAGCGGATGGTAATGGCCTTAGCCACATCCCGCAGATATGCTGCCTCCCCTGGCATTAATGTGCCTATCTGAGGCTGCAGTGCCTTTGCCCCCTGCAGCACAGTGGCAGAACTGTCCTGCAATAATTCAGACATATTAACTGCTGTTAAATGAGGCCGCTCGGGCAAATTCAACAGCTTCTGGGTCAGAATGCTGAAAAGCTCTCCCAGATACCGCCCGGAAACCATTTTTTCCAGGCGCTGCTGCCCTAGCAGCTCTGAGCTGTCATCCAGAATAACGTCCCATTTGCTTGGGGCCAGCTTGTTAAAGCCGCCAGACTCCAGATTGATAATCCCTGCTGGCCTGCCAAAGTCTGCCACCTTTTCCATGTAGCAGCAATTACTGCCGGTAGCATAAATAGCACCTATCATGGCATCCTCATACTGATAGCCTGCTGCCAAAAGCTCTGCTACAGTGTCGTTGATAATAGCCACTGGCTTTACAAAGCCGAGGCCCTTCCGCTCTAAAGCAGCACTGAGGAGGGTATTTACCCTTTGTCCCACTACACCAGTTACAGCAAATTCCTTAGTCCAGGCAATCAGCTCTGCATCACTGGCGTAAATCTGCCTGCTAGGGAAGGAAAAAGTGTGGCCTAAATAATAGTTTTCACTTTTGTCCTCATCTGCTAAAAGCTGGGCAATGGTATCTGCCACAAAATCAAAAAGCTCCTGGGCTGTAGTCTTGGCCGTTACGTAGTTATAGCTATCAGACACCAGGCAGCGGCTGCAGCGCTTTAAGCTTTCATAACCACCCTTGCCATCCAGGGCAATCAATTCGCTGCGCACATTGGTACCGCCAAAATCCAGGGCGATATATTTGCCCTGCTCTCTGCCATCAGGCATGTTCATAAAGGAATCCAGCATCTTTAATGAAGAATACTCTGCCCCCTTTAAGCCCTGCTCTAAATCCCAGCGCAGTGCTGCTGCAATCTCCTTCAGCTCATCAGCATCCACCTGTAAATCATCTAAAATTTCCTTTAAGAGATTTGTATCTATCCGCATAAAATTACCCCTTTAGCTAAAACCTGCCAGCAGGCTGTATTTACTCCTCCTGGGCCTTTTCCTCCAGATAAGCCCACCTGTCCATCAGCTTATCCAGTTCCTGGGACACACTTTGCTCCTGCTCCGTTAATTCCCGCAGCATATCATAGTCAGTGGCATTCTGGGCCATTTGCAGGTGCAGCATTTTCAGCTCACCCTCCTTGCTGGCAATAACGGCTTCAATTTCACCATATTCCCTCTGCTCTGACTGGGTTAACCCCTTTTTCTTCGGCTTATCCTGCTGGTACTTCCTTCTGGCTTCGCTGTTATTTTCCTGGCTCTTTTTCTCTGTAACAGCCTGAGCCTCCTGTTCCAGCTTCATCGCCCTGTAATCACTGTAGCCGCCTGTCTGGATGTTAACAGTGCCATCTGTTTCCATAGCAAAAACCTTCTGGGCCATGCGGTCAATGAAAAATCTGTCATGGGACACAAAGATAATAGCACCCTTAAAATCATTGATGAAATTCTCCAGGATGCCAATGGTATCTAAATCCAGATCATTGGTAGGTTCATCTAAAAGCAGCACGTTAGGTGCTTCCATCAATACTCTCAGCAGATATAAGCGGCGCTTTTCACCACCAGAAAGCCTGGCAATTTCTGTATACTGCAATTCACTTGGAAACAGGAATTTTTCCATGAGCTGGCCAGCAGAAAGCTTAGTGCCATCTGCCATGGTAATATAATGGGCTGCTTCCTGGATATATTCCTTGGCTCTTAAACGGCCATCCATTTCCACATTTGTCTGGGCAAAAAAGCCAATCTTAACAGTCTGGCCAATGTCAACTGTACCACTGCTGGGAGCTAACCGCCCGGCAATAATATTCAAAAGTGTGGATTTGCCAGTACCATTGCCCCCTAAAATGCCAATGCGGTCATTTCTGAGAACAGTGTAGGTCAAATCCTTCACATAACAGCGGTTTTCCCAGCTATAGGATACATTTTCCAGCTCAATGATTTTTCTCCCCAGGCGGCTGCCTGCCAGGCCAATTTCCACCTGATTGCGGGTTAAATCCACCTTCTGTTTTTTTACCTCTTCATAGCGCTGGATGCGGGCCTTCTGCTTAGTAGAGCGGGCCTGTGCACCCCGCTGTATCCAGGCCAGCTCGTTTCTTAAGAAATTCTGCCTTTTGCTTTCTGCAGCATTTTCCCTTTCGATACGCTCAGCCTTCTGGGTGAGAAATTCTGAGTAATTGCCCTGATAGCTGTAGGTTTTACCTTTATCAAATTCCATGATGCCGTCAGTAACCCTGTCCAGGAAATAACGGTCATGGGTCACCATCAAAAGTGCTCCCTTCCAGCTAGCCAGATATTCCTCCAGCCAAGCAATGGTATCATTGT
>JAFPCE010000280.1 GCA_017390245.1 Selenomonadaceae bacterium | reverse complement strand
TAAAAAAAATACTACTCATCTGGGGAGTAGTATTTTTTAATAAATATTAACCTATTTTATAGAAAAACTTAGTTTTTATCATTTGTGGAAATGCGCCTGGAACTCCTCTGAAGCTATGTAATGCTTCATGAAATCCAGAAATCTCTTATCCATTTCTGAAAGCTTTTTATTTTTGCCCCAGTAAAGACAGATATTAACAGAAAGGGGCGGTGTCAGCTGGCGCCTTACCAGAATTGTCTCCTCATTAGTGACAAAATCTGGCAGAACTGAAATGCCCAGCCTGTTGCCCACCAGCTGCTTAATCGTCTTCAGCTGGGTAGTACAAAGCAGTATATCCGGCACATAGCCCCGCTCCACACAGCGGCCATATACATGCTGGTGCTGGTAAGTGTTGGACTGCTGCATGATAAAATGCTCATCCCTGAGATCATCAAAGCTGATAACCTCTTTGCGGGACAAAGGATGCTCCGGGCTGATACACAGGCTCATGTTATCAGTCATAATCAGCATTTTATTTGCCTGGTCAATGGCATCATTGGAAAAAATAATACCAAAATCCAGCTCACCAGACTCTGCCTTAGCCACAACCTCTGTAGAGTCGCCATATTCCTTTACATCAAGATTCATGTCAGGATACATGGCTTTGAAGCTGGTGAACAAATCTGGAAACAGATAAGCCTCTACCATAGGCGGTATGCCAAAATGCACCGTTCCCTGCTTTTCCAGCTGGAATCTCTCCATGTCCCTGTATGTATCCTCCACTGCCTGCATAATCTGCTCAGCATGAAGTAAAAAGGCCTTGCCCTCATTGGTAAGGGTTACATGCTTCTGCCTTCTGTCAATGAGCTTTAAGGACAGCTCTGCCTCCAGGTTTTTAATAGCCTTGGTGACAGATGGCTGGGAAACATGCAAAACCTCAGCAGTACGGGTAAAATTCTTTTCCCTGCTGATAGTAACAAAATATTCAAGCTGCCGAAAATCCAACCTAATGCCTCCCTTTACATAACCAGCATAGTAAATGTTGCGTTATGAAAGCTATTGATATTTTTATGAGTATTCAATGACTCTGCCGGGCAGAATTCCCCAAAGGAATAGAAGCCGCACATAGAGATACCCTCTGGTATCAGGCTTACATATTCTGTAGTCTCCCTGCTAATCTCCCTGGAATAGCTCATGAGCCTGGAAGCACAGGACGTAACCAGCACGGAGGAATACGTATAATCCGCAGTACCCAGCACCTTCCTCAGGGACTCTTTAGCCACTGCTGCCACCGAATCATGGATATCCTTACGACTCACCAGCGCCACCTCTACCTGGGCTCCCTTAGGCACCTTGCCTAAAAATACGCCAGCACCGTCAGTTTCATCAATCTGTGCCAGATGGCGCATATACTGTATTTCATCCCCATCCTCTGTGGTATAGGTCACCCGGAAAGGAAAGCTTACATATTCACCAAAGGTTTCCTTGTTAATCAAAGAAAAACCCGCTGCCTGGATAGCATCAGCCATTTTAACTCCATTCAGCTTCTTAACCTTCGTCCCCTCTACCTCAGTAGCCTTGGCATCATAATCCAGTAAATTAGCCACAGTAAACTGATATCTGGTAAATGGCCTCAGGCGCCCCGAAATAACCAGTACTGCCAGTCCATGATGAATAATCTGTTCCCCGCAGAAAACCCTGCAGTCATCTCTGGAAAATTCATCAGAAGCCAGACCACCATAAATCACTGTATCCGGCTCGCTTAAGCTATTCAGTATTTCCACACAGTCATCCCCGGCCATGCCTATAGGCAGATTGCCATAGGTCAGTATCAGGTGTTCCCTGTCTGTTATATTGCTCTTAAGCTCCTTATACATGCTCTCAATGGCAGCCTTTTCAGTACCGGCATCAATCTCCCCAGTAGTGCCGATCTGCAGCAGACAGTCATCTGCAGTATAAATCTGGATAATAATCCCTTCTGTCTTAAAACCATAAGGAGTTAAAAGTGCCATGGCGCTGCTGCCAATGAAAGGAACTCCCAGTTCCTCCTTCAGGCGCCTGGTCAGCTCCTCAAAATCTGTATCTGGATGGGCAAAAACAACTCCCGCAGTACTCTTGCCCAGCTCAAATCCCGCAAACTGCTGCTTCAGCTGGAACATAGCCTCATCCAGATCATCTATTTCTTCTGTAAATAATACAACCGATCTCATTTATCCTCCTCCAACTAAAAATTATTTCCACTGGCCAATAAGCTTTTCCAAAGCATCATAATCAAAATCACTGCCTGCAGTTTCCATTTCCTGCAGCAAGGCACGCTCCTCATCAGTAATCTTGAATTTCGACATCTTCTTAATCAAAGCTCCAAAGCCCTCCAGGTCATATTCCCCTAAAGCCTGATTCATTTCATTAATAACGTCCTCAACCTCCTGGCGGGATACCTCCTCCAGCTCATTTCCCAGCTGCTTTTGCAGCATTTCATCCACAAAGCTGTCGCTGATATCTGCCAGAACTGCACTGTAATTTGCCAATAGCTTATCAACATTTTTAATGATAAAGGCATAGTCACCATTCTTGCCGGCCATTTCATGCTCTCTGGCCATCTTAGAAAGCTGCTCCCTGCCAATCAGTGCTGCTACACTTTTCAGTGCGTGTACTTCAATAGTATAGTTGGTAAAGTCTTGTTTTTCTACTAAATCCCCTAATAATCTCAGTTTCTTTTTGCCATCAGTATATACCTGGCGCAGAATATCCCTGTCTACCTCCTCCATTTGGGATGTAAATGGTTTGTCCAGTATCTTTATCTTGGCTGGATCAATAAAGGTCCTGAGACATTCATCCAGTGCCTTGGCCTCGATAGGCTTTGGCAAAAATCCCTGGAAACCGTGAGCCAGGTACTGCTCCTTCACACCGCTGATAGCGTTAGCCGTCAAAGCCACTACCACACTATCCCTGTGCTCTGGCATTTCCCGCATCTTGTACAGCGTCTCTACGCCATCCAGCACTGGCATCATGTGATCCATAAAGACGATATCAAAGAGATCCTTCTTCAGGATGTTCAGAGCTGCCATACCGCTGTCTGCAGTTACCACCTGCAGCTTGTACGGAGCCAGCATGCCTTCAGCTACCTTCAGGTTAACCTTGTTATCATCCACAATCAGTACCCGGGCATTTTCCGCGGTAAAGGTGTACTTAAACATTTCCTGCTGCGCCAGAGAAGCAGAACGGGTAACTGTACCCATTGGATGCCAGTCAACCACTTCATTAATCATGGTCCAGGAGAAGATACTGCCCTTGCCATAAACGCTGTCTACATTTATCTCGCCACCCATAGACTGGCACAGCTTGCGGCTGATGGCCAGCCCCAGGCCTGTACCCTCCACAGAGCGGTTGCGCTTGGTATCCACCTGTTCAAAGCTAGAGAACAGCTTTACCATATCCTTTGGCTTGATGCCGATGCCGCTATCCTCTACGCTGCCGTATATCTTAACGCTTTTGCCATCCTTCAGCTTCTCATAGGTCATGCGCAAAGTAATAGTACCCTCATTGGTAAACTTCACAGCATTATTCAGAAGATTAACCATTATCTGCTTAATGCGGATTTCATCACCAATCATGCTGTATGGAATGTTCTTATCCACCTCCAGCACCAGCTTGACAGGCTTATCCTGCAGGCGGATGTTAATCATGGTGGATACATCGCTGATAATAGACGACATCTGATATGGCACCTGCACCAGGTCCATCTTGCCGGCTTCTATCTTGGAGAAGTCCAGGATATCATTGATGATGCCCAGCAGGGAAACGGAAGCATTCTTTATCAGCACCGCATTTTCCCGTGCAAATGGGTCTGTAGTATCACGGATAATAAAGTCAGACATGCCGTTAATAGCATTCATAGGCGTACGGATTTCATGGGACATGTTAGCTAAGAAGCTGGTCTTGGCTCTGTCCGCACTTTCAGCCTTTTCCTTAGCCAGAATAATATCCGTAATGTCCACTAGAATAATCATGACACCAGCAATCTCACCCTTGTTGTTAATAGCAGGGCGGATGTAAATGTCAAAATTCTCCTCTATGCCATGGACATCCATTTTATCCATGTACTGGATGTTCTTGCCCTGGTCCCTGGCCTCAATGCACATTTCCTTTAAATGACGGCAGCCATTATGGTCAATTAAGCCCTTAAACACCTCAGAAACAGGCATACCGGCATTGATTTCCTCTGGAGTATGCATTGCCCTCTGATAGTATGGGTCAGTTGCCATGACCGTATTCAGGTCCATATCCAGCATAATGGAAATATTTGGCGAGTTCTGCAGCAGCATGGCATTATAGAAAACCTGCATGCCCTTCAGCTGGTCACTAAATTCCCTGAATTTGTTTACCTGGTCATTCATGGTAGCCAGGATGTGATTTTCACGTTCTAAACGCTTGATTTCCCGCCGCAGCTTTTTATTCTCTATCTGCAGAGCCTTCACATCTGCATCCTTGCTTAAAGCCTTCCTGGTATCATGTCTTGCCACAGGTTCTCTTTCCTGCTCAATAGCCTTCAGCTCCTCCAGCTCCTGCAGGATTACCTTCTTATCTTCATAACTGCCCACTTAGTTGTCCCCCTCAGCCAGGTATTTTGCCACTGCATCCAGCAGATCCTGCTTGGCAAATGGCTTTTTAATGAATGCCTTTACTCCTGCAGCCTTTGCTCTGGCTGCAGTCTCCGGATCTTCATCTGCTGTAAGAAAGACAACTGGTACATTGGCCAGCTCCGGCTTTTCCTGAATGGCTGCCAGCACAGCAAAACCATCCATTTCTGGCATCAGTACATCCAGCAATATCATATCTGGCACATTGGCAGAGAGGAACTTCATAGCCCTGGAACCAGATGGAACCAGCACTGGCTTGTAATCCTCATTGAGCTTCAGCACCTTTTCAGCCATTTTCAGATTAATAACGCTGTCATCCACTACAAGAATCTTCTTCATTGCCATCACTTCTCTCGTAACTCAAAATCAACATCATTTTTTATTATCTCTAACATAATATTGGCAAATACAGGGTCAAACTGTTTGCCAATGCCTTTTTCCAGTTCATTCATAACCTGCTGCTGAGTCATCCTGCTGCGAAATGCTCTGTCAGAAGTCATGGAATCATAGGCATCTGCTACTGCCAGTATTCTGGCTATTTCTGGAATATCCATAGCCTTCAGCCTGTCGGGATAGCCTGTACCGTCATATCTTTCATGGTGCCACTTAGCACCGCCGGCAATATCTGGCACAGCCGTGATGCCCTTTAATATATCAGAGCCAATATTGGTGTGCTTTTTTACAGTAGCATATTCTTCCTCAGTCAGCTTTTCTGGCTTATTCACCAGGCTGGTAGGTATGCCTATCATGCCTATATCGTGCAGCATGCCTGCGTATCTCACATAGGTCAGCTTCTCCTGGTCATACTGGAGATTTTCCGCTATCATCACCGCGTATTTAGCAACTCTGTCAGAATGGCCTCTGGTATAGGCATCCTTAGCTGTAATGGTGTTAGCCAGAGCATTGACTATCTGTTCAAATACAGTAGCCACACGCTGGTTCCGCTCCTTATCGACCATAGTCCGGAGCCTCACCTCATGCTGCAGGCTCTTCTGCAGTCTTGACAGGTGCAGCACTCTGTTAATTCTGGCTTCAACAATCTCACGGTTAATAGGCTTGGTGATATATTCTGATGCACCCTCACGGAAGCCCTTTGCCATAGACTCTGGTGTATTATCTGCCGTCATAAAGGCTACTGGAATATCTCCATAGCGCTCATTATCCCGCAAATCCTTAATTACCCGGTGTCCATCCGCTCCCGGCATATACACATCCAGCAAAATCAAGTCTGGTATGAAGCCGCTATCCAGCTTCTGGTACATCTCCTCCCCTGAGCCAGCCTCCTCTACATCATAATTCATAGATAAAACATAGGCAGACTCCTGGCGGAAAAGTTCATTATCATCTACTAAAAGCAGTTTAAATTTCTCTATCTGGTTGCGGTAATGGGAAGTGCCCCTGAGCTGCAGTATTCTGTCAATCTGGCGCAATATATCCTCATATTTAACCATGAGCGGATAGTGCATGCGGTTGATGTAATCGTCATCCCCGTCCCTGGCAGCCAGCTCCATGCGCTTAGCCTTGGCAGAAAGGTCCTCTGCCCCAATATAAGCTGCTGAGCTCTTCAGGGTATGAACCTTCACACGATATTTAGCCCAGTTATTCTCCAGGTACAGGCCTTTCAGCTCATTTAACAGATTTTCCTCTACAAAGGCTTCTAAAACATCCAGATAGAAATCCTCATCCTCAAGACATCTTTCCAAGCCAACCTTCAAATTTAAAAAATCCATTCGCTGCAATATTGCATGGCTGTCCATAGTTTCCTGCTTGTTTCTGTCTTTTTCCATAAATCCACCACCAGCTTTGCACAAAATTCCCTACTTAACCTCTATTCTGTGACTAATTCTACATTTAGTCATAAAATCCCTGCATTTTTGTCATAACTTTTGGTTTTTATTACAAAACTTTTATATTATACTAGGACTTTTTCTATACAAAAAGAGCACAGGCCTGCCTTCTGAAGAAAACAAGCCTGTACTCTATACAAATATTATATTCAGGACGAAAGAAAATTATTTAGTACCGCCACAACCGCAGTGGCATGGCTCCTTTTTGGAGGATTCTGCCTTGCTGCTGCAGGCATCACAGCCACAGCAATCGTGCTTGCCGCTCTTGAAATTATTCCAGACATGGCGGAAAGCCAGAACAAAAATCACTGCCAAAATCAAACCTACAACATACGTTGCCATAAAGAAGCCTCCTTTGGAAAACTAAATATATGATACTACAAATTACTTTAAATCAAAAGCCTAAAGCAGTACCAATCTGATATACCAGCAGGGAAACAACCCATGCCAGGGCAAACATGTAACCTGCAGCAAAGAACATCCACTTCCAGCTGTTGGTTTCCTTCTTAATAGTACCTAGTGCAGTTACGCAAGGAGTATAAATCTGGGAGAATACCATAAATGCCAGTGCAGACATAGTAGTGAAGGCAGAACCCATGCCAGTGCCCAGCATAGCCTCAGCAGTTTCAACTGCATCCTCAGCCTCTGCAGAAATATCAGGCAGGCCATAGAGAATACCAATGGTAGATACAACGGACTCCTTTGCCAGGATACCGGAAATAATAGCAGCACCAGACTCCCAGGTACCAAAGCCATGGAAGGTGAACAGCGCACCAACAGCACTGCCGATAGAAGCCAGGAAGCTTTCACTCATATCCTCAACCATACCGGAGGAGTTAAATACACCTAAGAACCAGATGATTACGCAGCCCAGGAAGATAATAGTACCAGCCTTGGTAAGGTAACCCTTGCCCTTATCCCAGGTCTCTAAAAGTACATTCTTCATATCGGGCATACGATATGGAGGCAGCTCTAAAATAAAGGTTGCTCCCTCATCCTTAAACTGAGTTGCACCTAAAAGCTTAGTGGAAACAATTGCCATCACAACGCCCACAACATACATGGCAAATACTACGTTAGCAGCATCCTCTGGGAAGAACATAGCTGCAAACAGTGCCATAATAGGCAGCTTAGCACCACAGGTTAAGAAAGGTGCAGCCAGGATAGCCAGCATACGGTCCTTCTCAGAATCCATTGCTCTTGCACCCATAATAGAAGGAACACCGCAGCCAAAGCCCATCATCAGAGGCATTACAGCCTTACCAGAAAGACCGCAGCGGCGCATAACTGGATCCATCAGGAACGCTACGCGGGCCATATAACCAGTGCCATCCAGGAAGCTCAGGCAGAAGAACAGGATGAAAATCAATGGTACGAAGATGATAACGGAACCAACACCGCCGATAATACCATCAATAATCAAGGACTGCATCCAGTCAGCCACCTCAGCTGACTCCAGGGCCTCAGTAACAAAATCTGTAAAGTCCTCAGTAATCAGTCCCTCTAAGGCATCGGCAATAGGCTGGCCAATCCACTCAAAGGTAATCTGGAACACTGCATAAAGAATAGCTAAAAATGCTGGAATAGCCAGTACGCTGTTAGCTAAAACGCTGTCTAAGCGCTCGGTCATGCTAGGACCGGCGCTTTCAAAGGTTACAGCCTTTTCCATGATGACATCAATGAAATCATAGCGAAGCTCGATAATCTTCTCTGTCTTTTCCTTATCAGACAGGGAGCTGGACTCAATCTCCTTCACCTTGTCAATATGAGCCTTCAGCATATCGCTTGGGCCATATCCTGCCATAGAAACAGAGGTAAAGACATTTAGCATATTCTTCAGGCTCTTGCCATCTCTGGCAATAGTCAGAAGTACAGGATAGCCCAGAGCCTCCTCCAGCTTCTTTACATCGATTTTAACGCCGCGGCGCTTTGCCTCATCCTGCATGTTAAGGTCAATAAGCAGAGGAATATTCTTCTCTAAGAGCTGCACAGTTAAGAACAGATTACGCTCAATATTAGAAGAATCTACAACATCTACAACCAAATCAGATGAGTTTTCCAGGAGATAGTCAATAACTATTTTCTCCTCTGGAGAACGGGCACTGACACTATATGTACCAGGCAGATCCACAATGGTAATATCCTTGCCATTATAATTTACATGGCCTACCTTCTTATCAACTGTTACACCTGGCCAGTTACCAATCTTCTGATTAGCACCAGTCAGTTCATTAAATATAGTAGACTTACCAGTATTAGGGTTACCAGTAAGGGCTACAGACATGCTTTCCATTTCCATATAATCCTCACTCCATCAAATTATGCTTCAATCTCTTCTACAGTAATATGAGCTGCATCCTTGCGCCTGATAGCCAGATTGTAAGAACGCAGGCCAATAGCCATAGGGTCACCCAAAGGTGCGGAACGCAGAACCTTTACCTTGATACCCGGAGTAAGACCCATAGTCATGAGACGTTCCTTTAAATCGGAATCGCCAATGCTGTCTACCTTTAATACCATGCCAGGTACGCCTTTGTCTAATGTCATAACATTAACCTCCCTGCTGCATTGCAAATTATCAGAACCAAGTCTGAAGCTGTCTGCTGATTAATATATAAAACCTGTAATCTGGAAATCACAGCTCCACACCTAGCCCTGCCAAAATCAATGCATACTAAAAATCATAATCAAATGATATTTCTTATCAATGCTTTATAATGATAATCTCTTTCAAGTTAAATGTCAAGAATAATTATCATTAATCTTTGAAAAAGATACTCATACTTTTTATCATGTGATATTGAATAGAAATATTATTATCATCTATGTATTATTCTGCACTGCAGCTTCTGCTTCTCTATTCCACAGCTGCTCATGCTATAGCCTTATATGCCATAGCTCCCAATTCCACAACTTCACATGCCATAGCTTCAATAGAAAACCATTATCATTGATGGCAACAAAAAAGAGCCACTATTTATATAGTGACTCTCAAAATTTATTTACTTTGCAATTGCTCTAAATAGCTGCGGTCCTTCTCGGAAAGCTGAGCCTTCTCCAGTAAATCAGGCCGGTTTTTCAGCGTAACCTCCAGTGACTTTTCCCGCCGCCACTGAGCTATCTTAGCATGGTCCCCAGACACCAGCACATCTGGCACCTTCATGCCCTCAAACTCCCGTGGCTTGGTATACTGGGGATGCTCTAACAGGCCATTGTAAAAGGAGTCTGTCGATGCAGACTCACTAGAGCCTAAAACCTCCGGCAGCATACGGGATACAGCATCAGTAATCATCATGGCAGGCAATTCTCCCCCTGTCAGGACAAAATCACCAATGGATATAATCTCATCTGCCAGATTTTCTGTAATCCTGGCATCAAAGCCCTCATAATGGCCGCAGATAAAAATCAGCTGGTCGTATTCAGCCAGCTCCTTGGCCTTAGCCTGATTAAAAACAGCTCCCTCAGGACTCATTAACAGCACCCGGCGCTTCTGGTAATTGGTGGTTTCCTTGATAAAACGCACAGCCTTAAACATGGGCTCTGGCTTTATCACCATGCCGCTGCCACCGCCATAGGGAGTATCATCCATCTGCTTATGCTTGCCCTCAGCAAAATCCCTGGGGTTCATAATATGAATATTCAATATTCCCTTAGCTATGGCACGCTTGGTAATGCTGTCCCCGAAGGGACCAGCAAACATAGCTGGAAATAAGGAAAGAATGTCAATCCTCATTTATGCCTCCTCTGGCATATCCACTACCATTTTACCCTCTGGTACATTAATCTCCTGCACCACAGTCTTTAAAGCAGGAATCAGCAGCTGCTTAGCTTCGCCCTTCTTAGAAGTTACATAAACATCATTGCTGCCAGTTCTCAGCACATCCGTTACATGTCCTAAGGAATTACCCTCAGTATCAAAAACCTCCAGGCCAATGATATCAAAGGTATAGTACTCTCCCTCTTCCAGAGGCACAGCATCCTCCTTGTCCACATACAGGAAACGGCCAGTTAAAGATGCAGCCTGCTCCCGGACTGGGTATTCCTTGAACTTTAAAATAACAAACTGCTTATGGTACTTCACAGACTCTATAGTAAGCAAATCATTGCCAGCATATACCTGCTCCAGCTCAGCAAAGCGTTCAGGAAAATCCGTTAATGGCGTAACCCTGAGCTCCCCCTTAATACCGTGAGGAGCTCCGATCTTGCCAATAACTACCTTGTCCTGATGATTAGCTGCGGATTGCGATGACCTTATCATCTTCTACCACAACCTCCACGTTAAACTGCTCGCGAACATTGTCGCCAACCTTCAGCTCTACATAACGCTCAGTCTGGCCCTGAACAATCTCAGAACCCAGAGACATCTTCTCAGTCTCATCTAAACGAGCCTCTAAATCACGTACAGCCTGCTGGCGCTTCTGGCGCTCAACGCCATAATAAGCCTGAATCTGCTGCATAATAGCTGGATTTGGCTCTTCACCATCAATGGTGTTCTCCTGAATAGCGCGGTTCTCCTGAATGTTAATCTGCTGGATTTCCAGCTGAGCCTGCTGCATGGTCTTGCGCATCTCATCTAACATCTTGTTCTTCAGCTTCTCAGTTAATTTAGCCTTAATAGTCAAAGGAAACTTTACTAAAATACTATCCATTTTGAAAATCCTCTCCATATAGAAATTGCGGCACTTCCCCAAAAATGAGTACTCTGCCGCATATTCAGGCGAGACTATCAGCCGATAATCTCTACATTTACTTTTTTATTCTCACGAGTAGCAGCAGCCTTGACTACGGTACGCAGAGCTTTCGCAATGCTGCCGGATTTGCCAATGACCTTGCCCATATCCTCGCTGGCTACATGCAGTTCATAGATAATGAGGTTTTCCTCTTGTCTCTCATTCACCACAACCTCTTGAGGATTGTCCACTAAGGATCTCGCAATAATCTCAACGATCTCTTTCATGCTATGCCTCTTTCTTAGTCCTTAGCATGCTTAGCTGCATCAAACTTAGCCATGATGCCCTGCTTGGAGAATAAGGAACGAACGGTATCGGTAGGCTGTGCACCCTTGGACATCCACTCGAGAGCCTTCTCCTCATCAATGTTAACTGGTGCCTCCTCCTTGGT
>JAFPCE010000279.1 GCA_017390245.1 Selenomonadaceae bacterium | reverse complement strand
GATTTAGAAGATTTTTTCGTAGAAAAAACTTCTCACTTAGATGCTCTTGGTACTTAGCGATTGACAAGCAAAGCGCAGTCAGAGCTTAGTTCCACTAGGCGGTAATATAGCAAGATTTTGGCACAAAATCGTGCTCGCCTTAGTTACTCCTCAAAGCGAGAGCGTCCTGTGTAGGTTATATGCCGTGGCGAACGAGCTATAACTATTTTTTTAAAGGAGCTTTCCCTATGCAACGCATTTTCCATAAACTCATCATCTTCATCGGCATCCTGCTCATCTTAGCAGGTGGCTTCGGCTGGGGCTACACCTACATGATTGACCATCGCAGCGCCGACAACCTCTCCGCCTACTGCGACATCGACTTCAAAGCCGACGTAGACGAAAAAGGCACTATCTCCACCGCCAACCTCACCATCATGGACTACCGCTACTCCGGAGCAGTCCTGGAACCAAAGCTGGTAGTCACCTGCGATGACGCCATCTTCCAGATACCAGCCACCACCAGACAACTCCCACCAAGCTACTCCATCGCCTTCTACAACGAAAAAACCACCTTCAAAAACTCCAACAAAATCTTCGCCGAATTCCCAGCCGAAAGCTTCGACGCCATCCGCAAAGCCGAAGTCGTCAAAGTCAGCTTCACCTACAGCGACGGCTACACCATCGAACTCCCCCTCAACGAACACGACCTCCAGTACTGGAAAGACCAGCTCCAATCCCGCCACTAAAAAATGTCCATGGAAAAGGAATGTATACATACCTTTTCCATGGACTTTTTTTCCCTAATATGATAAATTCTTATAGGTTGATTATATTCAACAACAATACAAAAGAAAGCGAGCTGTTCATTTAATGTCAGATCAGACAATTCGTGTGGACCAGCGTCCACCAATTCAGAAAACCATTCCACTGAGCCTGCAGCATCTCTTTGCCATGTTTGGCTCCACAGTATTAGTACCAATACTCTTCAACGTAAACCCAGCAACTGTATTGCTCTTCAACGGTATTGGCACCATTCTTTACCTGATTTTATGTAAAGGCAAAATCCCAGCATACTTAGGCTCAAGCTTTGCCTTCATTTCCCCTGTATTTGCCGTAATGAGCCAGTACAGCTATGAAGCAGCCTTAGGCGGCTTCATCGTCGTAGGTGCTGTCTTTGTCCTGGTAGGTCTCATTATCAGAGCCGTAGGCACTGCCTGGATTGACTTCATTTTCCCTCCAGCAGCCATGGGCGCTATCGTAGCCGTTATCGGCCTTGAGCTGATGCCAGTAGCAGCAGGCATGGCAGGCCTCACTGCAGAAAATCCAGACAGCTCTGCCATCACTGTAGCAGTATTAACCCTGGCTATCACCTTATTTGCCCAGGTTGCCTTCCGTGGCTTTTTGCAGATTATACCAATTCTCATTGGTATCGTATCTGGTTACGTCATTGCAATGTGCTTTGGCATCGTAGACTGGAGCATCATCGAAAAAGCTCCATGGTTCGCACTGCCAACCATCTACACTCCAGAATTCAACTTCAACGCAATTCTCATTATCCTGCCAGCAGCTCTGGTAGTTATTGCTGAGCATGTAGGCCATCTCATTGTTACCAGTAACATTGTTGGCTCTGACCTCACCAAGGATCCAGGTCTGGACCGCTCCATTATCGGTAATGGTATCTCCACCATGATTTCCGGTTTCTTTGGTTCTACTCCAAACACCACCTATGGTGAGAACATCGGCGTACTGGCTATGACCAAGGTATTCAGTACCTGGGTTATTGGCGGTGCTGCAGTATTTGCCATTATCCTGTCCTGCTTCGGCAAGCTGGCTGCTGCTATCCAGAGTATTCCAGCACCAGTTATGGGCGGTGTATCCATGCTGCTCTTCGGTGTTATTGCCGCATCTGGTATCCGTGTACTGGTTGAAAGCAAGATTGACTACAACAAGCCAATCAATCTGATGCTCACAGCTGTTGTGCTTGGTATCGGCGTATCCACTGCCAGCATTACCATTGGTACTGTTACCCTGAAGGGTATGGCACTGGCAACTGTTGTATCCATCGTTCTCAGCGTCTGCTTTAACGTCATCAAAAAGCTTCGTGGTGAGGAGTAAGCATCATGAAGGTCACATATTATGTGCCTGAGAGCTCTGCCACTGCAGAGTCATTATCTATGGAAGCCCTGGCCCCTGTTTCGGTCAGGGCTTTTCTTAGGCAAAAATGCAATTTTTCCCATGGCCTGTGGCGCCGCCTGAAATGGAATGGCATCATCAAAGTCAATGATATGGAAGTCAGAGCCACCACTGCCATGGCCAGGCCAGGTGACAAAATAGAATGTATTATCCCAGAAGAATCATCCCTGGCAGCTACACCTATGCCTTTAGACATCCGCTATGAGGATGACTCCATGATTATCCTTAACAAGCCTGCCGGCATCCTGGTACACCCAACAGGTGGCGACCACTACAATACCCTTGGCAACGGGTTAGTACATTACTATCAGATAACTAACCAAAACGTAGATTTTCATCCAGTACACCGCCTGGACCGCAACACTACAGGTCTGGTGCTGGTAGCCAAGCTTCCCCAGCTGCAAAATACCCTGACCCAGAGCAATGGCCGTGACGTAGCCACTGGCAAGCTCTTTCACCGCAGCTACATAGCAGTCATCCAAGGCAGACTGGATGAGCCTGAAGGCACTATTGATTTACCCATCAAGCGCCATCCAGAAAGCATCATTCAGCGCATCTGCGCTAAGGACGGCCAAAAGGCCATCACCCATTACAAAACACTAAGCTATGCCAACGGCAAATCCCTGCTAGAATTAAAATTAGAAACAGGCCGCACCCACCAGATACGGGTACACCTGGCAGCCCTGGGCCATCCCCTCTTAGGCGATGACCTCTACGGCGGCGACACCAGCCTCATCCAGCGCCAGGCCCTCCACGCCTACCACTTAGAAGTCCACAACCACCTCACGGGCCAAAACCTCTCCATCTACAGCGACATCCCCCAGGACATCCTCCACTGCTACAATCACCCTTAAAAAATATCATATTTATTGATAATAGCCCTTCTTATTACTATTAATTATTTTAAAGCTATGGTATAATGTACACAGAAATATAAGTTAGGGGGTATACATCATGCCATTAGTTGGAACAAAAGATATGTTTGAAAAAGCCTATGCTGAGGGGTATGCTATAGGCGCATTCAATATCAATAACATGGAAATTGTCCAGGGTATTGTTTCTGCAGCTCAGGAGCAGCGTTCACCTATTATTCTGCAGGCTTCTGCCGGTGCTAGAAAATATGCCACCCATGAGTACATGATGGGCTTACTTGATTCAGCCCTGAAGTCCACTGACATTCCTATTGCAATGCATTTGGATCATGGTCCTGATTTTGAAACCTGCAAATCCTGCATTGACGGTGGCTTCACATCCGTTATGATTGACGG
>JAFPCE010000278.1 GCA_017390245.1 Selenomonadaceae bacterium | reverse complement strand
GTGAGAATGTAGAAATTGGTGATGGTACCATTGTTGCCCCAAGCGTTGTCATTAATGGCTGGACAAAAATTGGTAAGGATTGTCATATATTCCAGGGGGCTTCTGTAGGTGAGGAGCCACAGGATCTGAAGTTCCAGGGTGAGAAGAGCTACACTGAAATTGGTGACAGGACAAAGATTCATGAGTTCTGTACTATTCACAGGGCTACTGGCGAGGGCGAGGTTACCAAAATCGGTAATGACTGCCTGCTGATGGCTTATGTACATGTTGCTCATAATTGTATTTTAGGAAATAATGTCATTATGGCTAATGCAGCTATGGTGGCAGGCCACTGTATTGTGGAGGACAGAGCTATTATCGGCGGCAAGGCTGGTGTGCATCAGTTTGTCCGCATTGGCAAGAATGCCATGGTCAGCGGTATGTCCCGCAATATCCACGATATTGTGCCATATACCATTGTTGATGGTTCTCCAGCAAGAGCCTGCGGCTTAAACAGCATTGGCCTTGTGCGGGCTGGCATCAGTCCGGAAAACCGCCGCAATATCAAGCAGGCATACCGTTTGCTGTATCGCTCTGGCTTGAGATTAAGTGAGGCTATTGCAGCTATTGCTGAGCAGGTTCCAAGCTGCCCTGAGGTGGATCACATGCTGGAATTCCTGCGTTCTGCAGATCGTGGCATCTGCCGTCCAAATAGCCATCATGCTGGTGAGAGAAACGCTGAGGAAGAGTCTTCCAAGGACGAATAAACTTTATCATTCATTGGGGGATGTATATGGAAAAGATTGGATTGCTGGCCGGCGTTGGCAGATTGCCAGTTGAATGTGCCATGGCAGCAAGAGAGCTTGGCTATGAGGTGTACTGTGTAGGCCTGCTGCCAGGTGTAGATAGTGATTTGAAGGACTGTGTTACAGATTATGTCGATATAAGTGTGGCACAGCTGCAGGCTATTATAGATTATCTGAAGTCCAAGGGAGTTACCAAGGTAACCATGCTGGGCAAGGTTACTAAAGAGCTTTTGTATAGCGGTAACCACGCACAGCCAGATTTACGGATGCTTTCTTTGATATTTACCTTGCCAGACCGCAAGGATGATACCTTAATGCTGGCATTTATTAATGAACTGGCTAAGGATAATCTGGAGGCCTTTGACCAGACGGCTCTGATTAAGAGCCTGATGCCAAAACCAGGTGTACTTTCCAAGCGTGAGCCAACTGAGTCTGAGCTGAAGGATATGAAGTTCGGCCTGGAGATGGCCCGGCAGATTGGTGCTATGGATGTGGGACAGACTGTGGTTATCAAGCAGCAGGCTGTTATGGCATTGGAAGCCATAGAGGGCACAGATGCCTGTATCCGCCGTGGCGGCGAGCTGGCCCGGGGTGGTGCTGTAGTGGTGAAAACTGCTAAGCCTAAACAGGATTCACGTTTTGATGTGCCAGCTATTGGCGTTAAGACCATGGAAACCATGATTGAGGCAGGGGCCAAAGCTCTTGCTTTAGAAGCTGGCAAAACCATTCTGGTGGACAAGGCGAAGGTGTTAGCTCTGGCTGATGCCAACGATATAGCAGTGGTAGCAATGGAATAAAATATAAGGGCGCGGTGAATGTAGCACATTCTCGCGTCTTTTGTTCGTGATAGCTGATAAAAAAATATGGAAATTTTTGGTGTTAAAGCAGGATTTTTCCCCTTTAACAGGTAATATGTAATAGATACGGAAGATTGGAAAAGCCTATGAAGATAATGTTATCTGCCGGTGAGGCATCAGGTGATCTCCATGGGGAGAGCCTGGCAAAAGCAATTCATAATATTGACCCGCAGATTGAGCTGTCAGGCTTTGGCGGCCCGAAAATGGCGGCTGCTGGTGTAAGGCTGCAGGCTGATATGCGGGAATATAGTGTTATGGGCGTCTGGGAGGTATTGAAAAATATCAGACGCATCTTTGCTTTGCTGGGAAAGCTGGAGGCTTTCATGAAGCGTGAACGTCCTGACTTGCTGGTACTGATAGATTATCCAGATTTTAACTGGCGCCTGGCGGCCAAAGCCAAGGCACTGGGAATACCAGTATTTTCCTATATTCCGCCATCAGCCTGGGCCTGGCGCAAGGGCAGAGCTAAAAAGTGCGCGAAGCTGGCTGATGAGCTGGTATCTATTTTTCCTTTTGAGCTGCCTGTGTATGAGGCTGCAGGCGCAAATATTTCTTTTCAGGGAAATCCTTTAATCGATACTGTAAAGGCCAGCATGACGGCTGAGGAGGCCCGCAGCTTCTTTGGTCTGGAGCCTGGTAAAGAGGCAGTAATGCTGCTGCCAGGAAGCAGGAAACAGGAAATTTCCATGCTTTTGCCTGCCATGCTGGAGGCAGCAGTGCTGTTAAAGCAGGACAGACCAGAGCTGGAGTTTTATCTCCCTGTGGCTACAGGTATTGACAGAACCAGGCTGGAGTCCATGGTAAGTGAATACGCTGTGGAGGTACATTTTACTGAAGAGAAAACCTATGATTTGATGAATATCAGCAGCTTTGCCCTGGCTACCTCTGGCACAGTGGTGATGGAGGCAGCGATTATGGGGCTGCCATGTGTGGCACTGTACCGCATGGCTAGTCTCAATTATGCTATTGGCAAAATGCTGGTAAAAATAGAGAGCTTTACCCTGCCTAATATTCTGGCTGGCCGCAAGGTGCAGCAGGAGCTTTTGCAGGATGAGGTTACAGGGCAGAAGGTGTTTGAGGCTGCCAGAAGATTTTATGCTGAGGCTGGTTACAAACAGCAGGTTATGGCCGGGCTGCAGGAGGCTGTGGCTAAGCTAGGGGCACCAGGGGCTGCTGGCAGGGTTGCCCAGAGAATTGTGGAGGCTGCAAGGCTTTATGGCAGCAATAGCACGTTGGAGGTCAGAGAATGAAGAATTATAAGCGTTTGCTGATGTATATAAAACCATATATCAAGCGCTTGATTTTAGCTTTAT
>JAFPCE010000277.1 GCA_017390245.1 Selenomonadaceae bacterium | reverse complement strand
TGTTGGCCTGACGAACTTTGTTATAATGCAAATCAAGTTTTGCGATAAGCTCCTGTGCATTGTCTGTAGCGTTGCTCATAGCGTTCATACGGGAACTGAGCTCACTGGCTGCAGACTGCAGCAGAGCAGCATAGATTGTAGTTACCAGATATTGTGGCAACATGAAACCCAATACCTCAGCGGCATTTGGCTCATAAATATATTCTGCATGGCTTCCTTCACTGCCAGCCAGATTGCTGAAAGGCAACAGCTTAACAGTTTCAGGAACGCAGTTAATAGCGGATATAAAGCGAGTATATACCATGAAAATCTCTTTAATCTCGCCACTTTCAAAGCGGGCAATAAGATCATTGGCAATGTCCCTGGCATTTTCATACTTAGGACGCTCACTTATTCCCAGAAATTCACCAACAACATCGTAACCGCGGGTGCCAAAGAAATCCTTGGTCTTACGGCCAACAGCCACAATTTCAGTGTTAGCTTTGTCCTCAACCTGAGATACAGCCTCTTTAAAGGCATTACTGGAATATGCACCAGCAAGCCCCTTATCGGAAGCCATAACCAGGATAAGGCGCTTTCCCTCTGGATGAACCTCTAACAATGGATGACTGAAGTCACCAGCATTAGCGGCAATATCTGATACTACCTGTGCCATTTTATCTGCATAAGGCTTATTGGCAACTGCACCCTCTTTTGCACGGCGCAAACGGGAGGTAGCTACCATGTTCATAGCATTTGTGATTTGCTGTATACTTTTTACGCTTTTGATACGACGGCGTATATCCTGTAAACTAGCCAAATAAAATCACCTCACTGCCTTATGCCATCTTATAGGTAACAGTTTCCTTAAATTCCTCAATAGACTTCGCAATAGCTGCCTCTAATGCATCATCAAGCTTCTTCTGCTCAGCGATCTTAGCGCCGATATCAGCATGCTCCATGTGCATAAACTTCAGGTAATCTGCCTGGAAGGTAACAACCTTGTCAACAGGAATATCTGTTAAATAGCCACGAACTGCAGTGAAGATAACCAGTACCTGATCCTCTACGGAAAGTGGAGAATACTGAGCCTGCTTCAGGGTCTCAACCATGCGGGCACCGCGGTCCAGCTGTGCCTTGGTTGCCTTATCCAGATCAGATGCGAACTGGGCAAATGCTGCCAGCTCACGATACTGAGCCAGGTCAAGACGCATGGTACCTGCTACCTGCTTCATAGCCTTAATCTGTGCAGAACCACCTACACGGGATACGGACAGACCTACACTGATAGCTGGGCGGATACCTGCATAGAAAGCATCAGTCTCCAGCATAATCTGGCCATCAGTAATGGAGATAACATTGGTAGGAATATATGCGGATACGTCACCTGCCAGAGTCTCGATAATAGGCAGTGCAGTAATAGAACCAGCACCCAGCTTATCGGATAACTTAGCAGCACGCTCTAACAGACGGGAATGTAAGTAGAATACATCACCTGGATATGCCTCACGTCCTGGTGGTCTGCGGAGCAGCAGGGACATTGCACGGTATGCAGCCGCATGCTTAGTCAAATCATCATATACACACAGTGCATGGCCGCCCTTGTACATGAAGTACTCAGCCATAGCAACACCAGCATAAGGTGCCAGATACTGCAATGGTGCAGAATCAGCAGCAGTAGCAGCTACAACGATGGTATAATCCATAGCGCCGCCATCTTCCAGTGTCTTTACTACACGTGCAACAGTGGATGCCTTCTGGCCGATTGCTACATATACGCAGATACAGTTCTGGCCCTTCTGGTTCAAAATGGTATCTACTGCAATTGCGGTCTTACCAGTACCACGGTCACCGATAATCAGCTCACGCTGGCCACGGCCGATAGGTACCAGAGCATCAATAGCCTTTAAACCAGTCTGTAAAGGCTCATGTACTGACTTTCTGTCAGCGATACCAGGAGCATTGTACTCAACTGGACGATGCTCAGTGGTATTAATAGGTCCCTTGCCATCAATTGGACGGCCCAGTGCATCAACTACACGGCCAACCATTGCTTCACCAACTGGAACCTGCATGATAGTACCGGTTCTCTTAACCTCAGCACCCTCCTTAATCTCGGTGTCACCACCAAGAATAACGGCACCAACGTTATCCTGCTCCAGGTTCAGAACCAGACCATATATATTGTTACCAAAATCCAGGAGCTCACCAGCCATAGCCTTGTTCAAGCCATGAATATGAGCAATACCATCACCGATTTCAATAACAGTACCTACTTCATCAACATTCAAATCAACAGCATAATTTTTGATCTGATCCTTGATGATAGATGTTATTTCTTCCGGATTCATTTTCATACTTTGCTGTCACCCCAATTTCATCAATTACTTGCCATCAATTCAGCTCTGAGAGCCTGCAAACGTCCGATAACGCTGCCATCCATGCGGCAATCGCCAATCTTGACGATAATACCGCCAATAATGGATTTGTCATCATGAAGGCGAAGCTTCACCTTCTTGCCTGTAACATCTTCCAGCTTGCTGCGAAGACGTTCCTGCAGCTCTTCCTTGAGCTCAAAGGCATTGGTTACATCAGCAACCACAATACCCTGGGCCTTGTTAGACAGCTCCTGATAACATTCGTCGATAGCTTCTAACAGAGCAATGCGACGCTTATCTACTAAAAGTAACAGGAATTTGAGCATCATATCAGATATCTCACCCTGCAATAGCTTTATCAGCAGCTCTTTCTTTGCCTGAGGCTGTATCTGCGGGTTGGTTAAGAAAACCTTCAGGTCAGCGTGAGCAAAAATCTCACTGCTGACATCATGCAGCTCAGTTCCATATTCCTCAAGCTTATTTTCCTCTTTGGCAATCTCAAAAATTGCCACCCCGTATTTACGGGCAAGCTGTATATTTAGCATGGTAAATCACCAATCTTATTCTTATCCAGCTGATCAATAAACTCGCTGATAAGTGCTTCATTCTCGGCAACATCGATGTTCTTGGAAACAATCTTCTGCGCTGCTGCTAAGGAAAGAGTAACCATATCGCCCTTCAGCTTTTCTACAGCACGAGCCTGTTCTCTCTGAATCTCCTGCTGAGCAGCCTCTTTCATCTGCGCAATTTCCTGATTAGTTTCCTGAAGCTTAGCTGCCTTCTCATCGCGAGCACGCTTTTCAGCCTTGTCCATAATCTCCTGAGCCTGAACGCGGGCATCTGCCAGCTGTGCCTGATACTGCTCTAAAGCCTTTTTAGCCTCGGCCTTGTCGTCCTCAGCCTGCTTTAAGTTGTTAGCAATATTATCCTCACGCTCTTTTAACATCTTGACAATAGGCTTATAAGCAACTGCACGAAGTAACACAACCAGAATCAGGAAGTTCAGCATCTGCGCAATTAGTGTTGCATTAATATCAATCAATTCTATTGCCTCCTCTATAAATCACACCATCAATATGGATTCTTATTTGATGAGTGGATTAGCAAAGAGCATAATCAAAGCAATAACTGTTGCGATAATAGCCATGGACTCAACCAAACCGATGGAAATCAGGGTGTTGGTGAAGAGTACGTTCTTAGCCTCTGGCTGACGGGTCAGGCCCTCGATGAACTTGCTTGCTACCAAGCTATCGCCTAAACCTGCACCAATTGCTGCTAAACCCATAGTAATACCTGCACCGATTAAAGCGGCTGCTACCATAATTGCGTTTTCCATTAAGAAATCCTCCTCTTGCTTACATAAAAAATTAAAATAAAATTATTCCTCTTCGTCTTCCTTGACGGCATTTGCTAAATATGCCAAGGATAAACTTGTGAAGATAAATGCCTGTACTCCGCCAATAAAGATACTGAAGGCCAGCCAGATAACTGATGGTATTGGCATCCAGATTGGTACCAGCTTCAGCAGGATGATAATGAGAATCTCGCCTGCCATAATGTTACCAAATAGACGGAAGGACAGTGTAATTGGCTTTGCTACTTCCTCAATTGCATTGATGACTACAAATAAAGGAACTGGCTGGAAGAAATGCTTTACATAGTGCATTCCTTTCATGTACAAGCCCAATACATGTACTATCAATACCATGAGAAGTGCCAGGCCCAAAGTGGTGTTCAGGTCATTTGTCGGAGATGCCATCTGTGGCACCAGACCCAGCCAATTGGATATTACCAGAAACAGGAACAAAGTGATAACCAGTGGTGAAAGGAAATCACCACGGGCACCTAGGTTGTTGGCAACCTGTTCTCTCAGCCAGACAATGAGCATCTCAACTACATTCTGAGTACCAGTAGGTACCAGCTTGAGATTTCTGGATGCCAGAAAAGCAATAAGCAGAACTATTGCCATGGTAATCCAGGTCATCACCAGCGTTTCCCAATTGAAGGTCAGACCGGCAAACTGCACTGTTTCACGAACACCGATTTCGTGCATAAACCTCTACCTCCTTCTGTGGCGCAGTCACGCCCTTGCCTGACTGCCGCTCCCTTGGAAATTCATTTAACCTCCATGCTTGTGCGCATCAGCATAACCAGCCCCAGCACATAAATCAGGCCAAAGCCAGCCACCACAGCTGCAAACTGCCCCAAGGACACCTGCAGAGCTGCCCAGAACACTGCTCCCATCAGCAAGAAGCGGAGTACCGCTCCTACAACAATCTGCTGCTTTGCCTGAGATACAGTCATATCTGCACTGCGCCATAGACGTCCAAACATGACGCCATACCAGACAAATCCTGTTACATAGCCCGCTGCTAAACCCATTAACAGCTCCAGTCTCCCGGCAGATGCCAGGGACACAACAGCCATCAGGGTACAGCCAGCCACTGCCAGCAGCATTTTTCTAGTATGAGTTAATAAAATTTCCCTCATATTCCTCCTCCAACGAAAACTCGTCTTCGTCTGAATATCGTATTTATTAAAAGGCCATAAATAAGCCTAATAACCATTATATTATAGCATAAAGTATTGCTAAAAATATACATAAAAGCCCCAACAAAAGCACCAAATACTGTAAAAATTTTATACAGGCTTTAGTCATTGAGATGCAGGCTCTTTAGCTGACGATAGGTACTGTAAATAGCAATGGGAAATCCCATGATGATTCCTGCCAGCTTGCCATAATAGCCTATCTGGAAATATTCATCTGCCAGATTTCCCAGGAAAATGCAGATACCCACAACTACTGCAAAATAAATTCCCAGTCCGCTTAAAATGCCCACTGTCCGCAGCATCCCATTTTCCTCCTCATTTTTCAAAATAAGCAATTAATCAACTTGGCTATTATAGCATATAATTATTATATAATAAACTGTTTTTATGATAATTGTATTTTTCAGCTACTTTAAACTAGTTTATAACATCAGATTTCTTCTATGCAAATATTTATATGTATATATAAAAAACATTTATACAATAATGCAAGAATTTTATTGCAATTTCCCTGAGGTAATGTTATAGTACAGTCATAAAGTATATTGTATACAAAATTCAGAATACACACAAAAAGATTATCTATAATTCAGGGGGCGGATTAATATGAGAAAAGAGCATGATTTCCTGGGAGAATTAGACGTACCAGATGAAGTATACTATGGCGTTCAGACTCTGCGTGCCATGGAAAACTTCCAGATTACCGGACAGAAGCTGGATACTGATTTTATCCAGTGTATGGCCAGGGTAAAGAAGGCCACAGTTTTAGCCAATTTATCTACTGGACGCATGCCTGAGGATATTGGCAAAGCCTTAATCACTGCTGCAGATGAGATTATTGCCGGCCAAATGCTGGACCAGTTCCCTGTTGATCCTATCCAGGGCGGTGCTGGTACCTCTGTTAACATGAATATGAACGAGGTCCTTTGCAACAGGGCCCTGGAGCTTACCGGTCAGTCTAAAGGCCGCTACGATATTATTTCTCCTAATAACCATGGCAATATGGCCCAGTCCACCAACGATGTATTTCCAACCTCTATTAAGGTCTGCATCAGCCACAAGGGCAAAGCTCTGCTGCAGGCCCTTGACAGCCTTGCTTCTGAGCTTGAAGCAAAGGCCATAGAATACAAGGATATTCTGAAGATGGGCAGCACTCACCTGCAGGATGCTGTACCTATTACCCTGGGTCAGGAAATGGGCTCCTATGCCTCCTCTGTCCGCCGTGGCATGAAACGCATCCAGCATGCTATTGACGAAATTCATACCATGAACATGGGCGGTACTGCCGTAGGTACTGGCCTTAATGCAGAGCCAGCTTATATCAAAGCTGTAGCAGAAAAGCTCAGTGAAGTAACTGGCGAAACCTGGCATACTGCTGATAATATGATTGATGCTACCAATAACACTGATGGCTTTGCTGATGTTTCTGCCGCATTGAAGAATACGGCTTTAGTACTCATTAAAATGGCTAATGATTTCCGCCTTATGGCTTCTGGTCCCCGCTGCGGCTTCTATGAGCTGAAGCTGCCAATGCGCCAGCCAGGTTCATCCATTATGCCTGGCAAGGTAAATCCTGTTATTGCCGAGGTTCTGAACCAGAGCTGCTATCAGGTTATTGGCAATGACTTAGCTGTTTCCATGGCTGTAGAAAATGGCCAGTTTGAACTGAATGTCATGGAACCTGTTATGGCTTTTAACATCTTTAACTCCATGAAGTACATGACCAATGCAGTTAACGGCTTTGTAGAGAGACTGTTACAGAAGCTGGAGCCTAACAAGGAGCAGTGCCAGCACTGGGTTGACCACAGTGTAGGCATCGTCACTGCTCTGCTGCCACATATTGGTTATGAGAACTCCGCTATGCTGGCTAAGGAAGCCTATAACAGTGGCAGGCCAATCCGTGAAGTTATCCTGGAAAAAGGCCTGCTGACAGAAGAGCGCCTCAATGAAATCATGTCACCTATGTCTATGACTACCCCAGGCATCACCGGCAAATAATCAGCACCCCCTAAACAAATATATACCTTAACCAAAGTAAAAGGCAGACAGCTCTAGGCTGTCTGCCTTTTACTTTGCCTTTATTTCTTCTGTTTTACCCGCAAAAAAAGCTCTATGGCATCATATCCATAGAGCTTTTCCATATCTAATAATATTTTGCGACAAAGCTGTCA
>JAFPCE010000276.1 GCA_017390245.1 Selenomonadaceae bacterium | reverse complement strand
TCATCTCCCATTTGAGGAGAACATTGCTATGACCAAGAAGGTTGTAGAATACGCTCACGCTCATAACGTAGTAGTTGAAGGTGAACTTGGCCAGCTGGCCGGCATCGAGGACGACGTTAATGTAGATGCTGCCAACGCTAGCTACACTCACCCAGATGAGGTTGAGGAATTTGTCAGCCGTACTGGTGTGGATTCTCTGGCTATTGCTATTGGTACCAGCCATGGTGCATTTAAGTTCACTCCTGAACAGTGCACCCGCAATGAAGACGGTATCTTAGTACCACCAGAGCTGCGCTTTGATATCTTAGAGGAGATTTCTAAGCGTCTGCCAAACTTCCCTATTGTACTGCATGGTGCTTCTTCTGTAACTCAGAAGTTCGTTAAGATTATTAACCAATATGGCGGTGGTTTGAAGGATGCTATTGGTATTCCTGAGGATCAGCTGCGCCGTGCTGCCCGCAGTGCTGTGTGCAAGATTAATATTGACTCTGATTTGCGTTTAGCTTTGACTGCTGGTGTACGTGAGCATCTGGCTCTCCATCCTGATCATTTTGATCCTCGCCAGTATTTGAAGCCAGCTCGTGAGAATATCAAGGAACTGGTAACTCATAAGATTGTGAATGTGCTGGGGTCTAACGGCAAGGCGTAAAGTAAAATACAGTAGATATTTAAAGGCTTCGTATCAAATGATACGAAGCCTTTTTTAGATCTCTTCTTTTTCTATGTCGCCTTCAGGGATGGCTCTGATGAACCTGCATGGGTTATGGTAATTTTCCCCTACCACGGAGCTTAGGAACAGCTTTTTCTTTGCTCTGGTGATGCCTACGTAGAAAAGCCTGGATTCTTCATCCAGATTATCGTTTTTCAAGGATATACTGCTAGGGAATACTTTTTCCTGCAGGCCTGCCATAAAGACGTAGTCAAATTCTGAGCCTTTGGCCTGATGAATGGTGATTATTGGAATCTTTGGCTTGTTTTTCACCATGACGTCCAGCTCTGTATTAGACAGGCTGGCGATACCCAGCAGCTTTTGCAGCATGTCAAAGGGCTGGCATAGCTGGTCGTCCAGTTCACCTGCTACCCGCACTACATCCCGCATGTATTCTACACGTTCTTCTTCCTTCTGATAGTATGTCTGGAGGCCTATCTCCACCACTGCCTGTCCTATGAGCTGGCGAGGCCTTACATCAAAAACCATGGACCGCAGGTGTGTCAGCTTTTCTGACAATGGCAGCAGTTTTTTTGCATATTTTCCCATGAGACGGCGTCTGTCATCTATAGTTGGCACAATATTATGCTTCACAGCATAAAGCAGTATTTCCCCTGTTGCCCGTATATCGTCCAAAGCATCGTGGCTGGATTTGCAGGTAACCTCACAAAAATCCCCCAGATACTCCAGCTTGTGGTTAGGCAGCTTAGGATAAAACCTGCGGAAAATGTCCAAGGTATCATAAAAGGCCAGATACTCACACTGCTCCATGCCCAGGCGGGTAAGTTCACTAGCCAGTATAGTCAAATCATAGGTAACATTATGCCCCACTACCACCTTGCCCTTAAGAAACTCTTTCAGTCGCTGCAGGGCAATTTCTGGCTCTATGCCTTCTCTTGCCAGCATTTCATCAGATATATGATGCACCATCTCAGAAGCCCCGACAGACCTGTTAGCCTTCACATAGCATACCAGCTGGGAGAGATAGTTGCCGTGAATATCCATCTGAATAGCCGCAATCTGAATGATTTCATCTACGCTGGTATTGACGCCGGTGCTTTCCACGTCAAATACCACCACATTACCAGCCTCCAGCTCCCTTAAAAGCATTTCATAAGGCTCGTTGTACTTCTGAGTAGAGGGATGGAGAAAATCGCTGATGCGGATGCCTGCATCGTGAAAAGCCTGGGACTGTATCCTTTCCAGCGCCACTGGGCCAATGCCCGCGCCTAGCCTTTTTATCAGCCGCAGCAGACTAGTGCCATCCTGGGGATTTACCAGCAGCTTCATCACTGCCATAACATCCTTAACCTCCTGGCGGCGAAAAAACTTAAACTCATCCACCAGCATAAACGCAACAGGAAAATCAGGTTTTGT
>JAFPCE010000275.1 GCA_017390245.1 Selenomonadaceae bacterium | reverse complement strand
GCTGCCGAACGTAAAAGTCAGCAGCAGGCAGCTGAGGAGATAGCTCGTCAGTCAGCAGAAGCTCAACAGCGCGCTCAAGAGGAGATGGTGCTAGCAGAGCTTCGGCAGCAGTATCCTCACGCTACTGATGCCCAGCTTCGTGAAATCCTTGGGATGCTTATGAAGCTGGAGAAGTAGTTTGTTGGTTAATCTGTCTAAAAAGTGCGAAATGCTTCGTGCGATAATGTTGGTGTAACTGTTAGACATTAGGAGGTGAATATTATGTTGAATCTGTTTCCAGATCAGAGTCCTCTTTGGGATATCCTGGAGATTATCTTGAAGAAGTGACGTGGCTCATGGCTTCCGTTGTTAGTTTTTCTCTCTGAAGGAGGTTGTTGTTATGTTTTTTATTCCTTTCATTCCTGTCATTGTTACTGGACTTAGTAGTATTGTTGCTACAACTGCCACTACAAGTGCTGTTACTACGGGATTGGCTGCGGTAGGAGGCGCAGGCATCGCCACCGCTGCTGGTGTAGCTGCTATTAGCAGTACTGCTACTGGTGTAGGTGCTTTGACGGCTACTTCTTTAGTTGGAACTGCTGTTACAGCCATTAAAGCGGCATCTGCTGCTGAAAAGTTGTGGACTGCCAGTGCACTACTGAGTGGTGGTTACATGCTAGGCAAGTATATTCAAAGTCGTGAGCAACAGGATTCTCAAGAGGCTCCTACGGAAGCTGAGATTCAGGCTGGCATTGAAGAGCTTCGGGAATATTTTCCAGAAGCGACTGATGAAGAGCTTAGAGAACTTTTACTGATGTTCATGGCACTTGAACAATAGAGTTTGTTTGAGGAAAAAGGGAGGTGAGTTATATGAGTGTCTTTTTGCCGGAGGTTTTGAGCATTATTGATGGCATGGGATGTTGTTGATATTTCGTGCTATAGATTGTCGCGATGGAGGTGAATGATATGGTATTCCTGTTTCCTGAACATGGAGATATTTGGGATATTCTTGGGGATATCCTTCGTTATTAATCATTTGTTTTTTAGAGAGGAGTGTTGATTATGCCTATTTTTGCACCTATAGCATCAGTTGCAGCGGAAGCAGCTGCCGCTGCAACGTTGTCTGCCGTTGAGTATTTCATAGCTGGTGTCACAACTGCAATTCTTGTGGATAGACAGCGTCAAACCCATAAGAGTAGTTTGAGGGAGGTGTAAGATTATGCCTTGGTTTATTGCAGGTTTTGCAGCAACTTTGGCCATTCTTTCGGAAGATTGATTTGGTTGTTGGTTTAGTGTGGTGAAAAGGAGGAAATTATCATGGCTGTACAGACTGAAAGAGATTTTATCATTGAAAATTTTTCCTATGAAAAGCTCATTGGCCTGTATAAGGGAGAATTGATTGATGTCATTTATCGTCTTCAGGATGAAGTGGTGTGGCTTCATGAGTTTATGTGTGGCGTTATGGAAAGGAAAGTTCATACTGCCCTTTATGATGTGGCTGCTCGTATCCAAAAAGGAGAACTTTCAGCTGAATGGGGGCAACCCAAATGCAATAAAGTTAAAATTCGCTTGCCAAAATCGATGAAGCATGATATTGACTTATTGTTGAAGCAGATACGTTCAAATACCAGGTTTGAACGAAATATTTATGGTGGAAGCATTGATGGCTCATCGAAAAAGTATGACGGTGAGGAAAAAGAGTATGAATTTGTTGTTAGCAGACGGGAAAAGAAAATGATTTTACGTGGTATAGAAATGCTGAAAAAGGG
>JAFPCE010000274.1 GCA_017390245.1 Selenomonadaceae bacterium | reverse complement strand
ACTATCCAGCTGCATCAGCAGGTAGTAAAGGCCTTTGAACGTATTAAGGTTGACAAGGGCGAGGATAAGGACAAGCTGATTAAAAAATCCAGTGCCAGAGTCTTCCAAGCCTTGCGCATTGACGTTAACAACGAATACGAGGTGCTTTATGACTTCATGGCCAAGCTGCCAGGTGCGCTTCGGCCAGGGGGCAGGGCAGCAGTGCTGACCTTCCATTCTGGGGAAGACCGCATAGTGAAAAAAGCCTTTCAGGCCTTTTACCGGGACGGTGTCTACAGTGACATTGCCAAGGATGTAGTTAGGCCAACCAAAGAAGAATGCTACAACAACTCCCGAGCCCATTCCACCAAAATGCGCTGGGCCATCAAGAGCGAAAATCAGTAGTGAAAATCCATAGTATAGCAGGCTATGGCTATAGTGAGTTTATTGAGACCATGATGGATTATATTGGTGACCTTTTAGACTATATAGAAGCGCCAGATATAGAGCAGTTCATCAAGGACCTGGAGCGGATGTATGGCCAGGGTTAATTAAGCAAAGACTAGATGTATTATAGAGAAAAGATAAATGCAAACCGTTCAGACTACTAGCCTGGGCGGTTTATTCTTTAGCGTAAATTTCAGGCGATTTACCTTGGGCTTGATTGTTAGTTTGAGAAAATGCCTGTGAAATATTCTTGCAGAACATAAATTTTATTAATATAATGTAGAAAACAGATTGATATAGGGAGATTTAGAATATGCTTTTCGACAATCACTCACACACAGTATTTTCCTCAGACTCAGAAATGACAGCTGCAGATGCTATAGCCCAGGCAGAAAGCTTAGGGCTTGGCCTTGTATTTACTGAGCATTACGACCATATTTACAAGCACACTAAGCATTATGATGGCACTATAGATTTCCGCTTTGATCCATCAGCCTATTGGGACCAGTATCAGCAGTACAGAGGGGACAAGCTGCGTTTAGGGGTGGAGATTGGTCTTACCCCTGATAGCAGAGATGCTAACCTGGCTTTTCTCCAGCAGGCAGATTTTGATTTGGTTATAGGCTCATTGCATTTCATGGAAAACCTAGATCTTTATTATCCTGACTATTATGAGGGGAAGGACAAGGCCCAGGCCTATGGCAAGTATCTATCCACCATGGGGCAGATGATAGTGGAGAATCCATATATTGATGTCCTTGGACATATTGACTATATCTGCCGCTATGCGCCTTATGAGGATAAGGACATAAAGTACAGTGATGGAGCAGAACTCATTGACAAGGTGCTGCAGGCTGTCATTGATAATGGCATCGTCATGGAGCTGAACACGCGCCGGCTGGAGGACGCCATGGCTGTCACAAAACTTATGCAGATATACCGCCGCTACCAGCAGCTGGGGGGACAGTACATCACATTGGGCTCTGATGCCCACAAGGCAGAAAATATTGGCATGAATTTTAAAACCGCCCAGCACATGGCAGAATGTCTCAAACTGAAGCCTGTAACCTTTGCAGAGCGAAAAATGGAATACTGTAAATAGAAAACTTAATAATATATAGTGCAGAGAGGGTGCGGAGGCATCCTCTTATTTGCACTGAAAAAGGGCTGCCACGCAGGCAGCCCTTTTCCATAGGGAAATTCCCAACCTGAGGGTACAGTGATGACATATTGACCATGTTGATGCTTTGCAGTGAATAAGCGGCCTGTGGAATATATATCCTTATATTATGCTAGAGATCTGGTTTTAATAGCCAATGCTGTCAAAGAGGAAGTTGACCAGCAGAGGGATGTCTTCCTGGGTGATGCTGGAGTAGTTCATGACGAAGGTGTGGTCTGGGGCGAGAGCTGTGTTGACGAAGTAATGGCGGAGGGACTGGATGCGTATCCCTTTGCTGGCGAAGGTTTTTTCCAGCTTGTCATCACTGGCAGTGGTGTGTATCCGCAGGAGAAAGTACAGGCCTGAGGCCTGGGGCAGTATCTGGATAAGGCTGTGCTGGGGATGGCGGGTGAGAGCACGTAGCAGCTGCTGGCGGAGTTTTTTGTAGCTGTTTCTGGTGCGGTTAATATGGCGCTCGAAATAGCCCTGGCTGATGAACTGGGCCAGAGTGTACTGCTCAAAGTTAGAGACGCTGCAGCTGAGGTAGCTGAGCTGGTGGTTAAATTTTTCTAACAGCAGGAGCGGCAGTATCATGTAGCTGATGCGGATGGTTGGAGTCAGGCTCTGGGAAAAGGTATTCAGATAGATTACCCGGCTGGATTTGTCCATACTGAAAAGGGATGAAATAGGTTTTCCGGTGAGGCGGAATTCTGTATCGTAATCGTCCTCAATGATGTAGCTCTGGCTGTGCTCTGCCCATGCTAAAAGCTCATAGCGCCTGGCAACTGGTGTCACAATGCCTGTGGGAAAGTGGTGGGAGGGGCTGATATGCAGTACGTTATAATGGCCATTATTTAATTCCTGCAGTGAAATACCCTGCTCATCTATAGGCAGAGCACTGCAGTAAGCTCCAGCATCCTCGTAGATATAGAGGAGTTTTTTGTAGCCAGGGTCTTCAACGCAGTAGTTAAGGTTACGTCCCAGGAGCTTTATAAGAAGATCATAGAGATATTCTGTACCAGCACCGATAATGACCTGCTCTGGATTTACCTCCATGCCACGAAAGCTTTTCAGATGCTGGCAGATGGTCTGACGCAGGGAAAGAAGGCCGGCAGCTGGTGAGCGCTGCAAAAGCTCCGGCTGATGCTGGCTCAGGGCCTGGCGCAACAGCCTGGACCAGGTCTGGAAGGGGAAGTACTGGGAAGCGGAGTTAGAGGATAAATCAAGAGAAAATCCCTTAGGATGCATAGGGGAAATATAAGCAGAAGAAGCCAGCCTCCTGGATGTGGAGGCTGGCTTTTCTGGATTGTTATGTATGTTAGAAATGTTAGAAGCTGTATTTATCAAACTATCTAAAGGAGATACATAGAAGCCAGATCTCGGCTTAGAATAGATATAGCCTTCCGCCTGCAGCTGTCCGTAGGAATTGGCTACAGTAATGATGCTGATGCCCAGCTGGGCAGCCAGAGCTCTTTTGGAGGGGAGCTTGGTATGGGCGGAGATTTCTCCTTTAGTGATACTGTTCTTGATATGCTGGTAAAGCTGCTCATAGAGAGGATCTTTACCAGCAGTTTTATTTAAAGCAATAGTAAGCATGGTGATACCTTCCTGCAGTAAATTAATGTTTGTGAGAGTAAGTAATCTTTGTCATTGCGTACATAGCTGTAGACAAGTAACGCATTGTTTATGTCAGAGATGCTGGTATGGCTGCTGGAAGCTGAACCTTTTGCTATGCTATTGCCTTAATATACCTGTGTTTATATTTTACTGACGGAGACGCAGCAATGGCTTTACCAGCACCAGTACAATGAGGATGTTCAGGGCACCCTTCAGGGAAAGGCCAGGAGTAGAAGCTAAAGCTGCGGTAAAGTCACCATAGAGAACACCGCCAGCTACTGTGTAGCCAGCAACCATCCACAGGGTGGCAATAACAAGGCCGGCAAAAAACTTCAGGTTAAAGCTGAAGGTATTTTTTACATCGCTGTTTTCCTCAGAAAACTCAGGATTCATCTTGGCAAAAATATAGGCCATAACATATTTGATAACCAGAGTAGGCACAACCCAGATAGGAAAACCGCCGATGAAATCAGCTAAAGCAGAGCCGATAGCTGCGGCAATAGCACCCTGGCGGCCACCAGCAATCACCACTGCCAGGAAAATGGCAGCATCCCCTAAGTGGGCATAGCCAAGAGGAATAGGAATCTTTGGTACAAATGTCATGACGAAAATCACGGCAGTT
>JAFPCE010000273.1 GCA_017390245.1 Selenomonadaceae bacterium | reverse complement strand
GCTGAGGTTAACATTGATGCTATCAGCACCTCTGAGATTAGTATTTCCTGTCTGATTAAGGGCAATCAGCTCAATGAGGCTGCTAATGCTATTCACAAGGAATTTTTCCCAGAGAAGTAAGTGAATTTGATAAAAGCATATATGACTAGCTCTTCTAGGCTCTGCCAAGGGGAGCTATGTTATTGTAAGGCGAAAAGATAATATTTTGTTATATATCTTATGTTAGAAATGTATAGTTAAAAGTTTAGAGGAGGATAAATATGAGTTCTCAGGTTGCATCCCATCGTGTGGGCAAAAAGCTTGTTGATGTTATTTTCGGTGCCAGCGCAGCATGTGCAGAGGCTGTAAAGCAGCATGGCAAGGAGAAAGTTACCAATGCTACCATTGGTGCTATTATGGACGAGGACGAAAAGCTGGCCTGCATCCCTACCATGGAGCAGGTTTTCCATCAGCTGCCAATTGCTGATGCTATTGCTTACGCTCCTATTGCTGGTTTGCCTGGCTATTTAAATACTGTTATTGATTTAACCTTTGCTGATAACAAGCCTGAGGGCTATATGGCTGCTGTAGCTACTGCTGGCGGTACTGGTGCTATTCACCATGCTATCGTTAACTACAGTGAGATTGGTGACCAGGTGCTGACTTCTGACTGGTTCTGGGGTACTTATAACGTGCTGTGCCAGGAGCAGGGCAGAACCTTAGCTACCTATGAGCTTTTCGATGAAAATCAGAACTATAACATTGCTTCTCTTACGGCTAAGGTAGATGAGATTCTGGCTAAGCAGAATTCTCTGCTGCTCATTATCAACACTCCAGCGCATAACCCTACTGGCTACAGCCTGTCTGAGTCTGACTGGGATGGTGTGCTGGACCTGTGCAAGAAGCATGCAGCTAATGGCAAGAAGGTTAATCTCTTAGTAGATATTGCTTATATTGATTATGCTGGTGAGAAGAACGAAACCCGTCGTTTCATGAAGAAGTTTGGCAATCTGCCAGAGAATATTTTCACCATGTTTGCGTTCTCCATGTCCAAGGGCTATACCATGTATGGCCAGCGTACTGGTGCTATCATTGGCCTCTCTGCCAAGAAGGAGCTTACTGATGAGTTCTATGAGGCAACCAAGTACTCCAGCCGTGCTACCTGGTCCAACATCAACAGAGGTGCTATGGCTGTGCTGAACACCATCCAGCAGGATGAAAAGCTCTTGGCTTCCTTTGAGCAGGAGCGTGAGGATCTCTATCAGATTATCCGCCAGCGTGCAGCTATTTTCATGGATGAGGCTAAGGAATGTGGTCTGAAGGCTCTGCCATACAAGGCTGGTTTCTTCATTTCTGTACCTGCTAAGGATTCCAAGGCTGTATGCGAAAAGCTGTATGATGATTTGATTTATGCTGTACCTTTGAAGAAGGGTGTCCGCATCGCTGTATGCTCCGTGCCTACCAAGAAAATGTATGGTATGGCTGCTAAGGTTCTTAAGGCTTTACAGGCTGTTGAAGGCTGATAATTAATAATTTATTGAATTAACAGGGAAGGCTGTATCTATGTGAGATATGGCCTTCTTTTTTGTTGCGCAAACAGGGAATTAATGCTAGAATTTAGGTAGTATAAGCGAAATTTATGTTTTAGGAGGATGCTATGTTTAGCCTAAAGCCAAAGAAGAATAACGAATTTTTTGAATTGTTCATAGAAAGTGCCCAGTATTTTTATCAGGGAACGCTGCTGATGGATGAGGTTATGATGGACCACCGCAAGGCGGACATCAAGGTGAAGGAAATCAATGAGATTGAGCATAAGGCCGATAAGATAAACGATGCTATCATTGACAAGCTGAACCAGACCTTTATTACACCTATTGACCGTGAAGATATTTACGCTATTGCCAATGGTCTGGATGATGGTGTAGACAGACTGCAGGGCACATTGCAGCGTATCGTTATTTATAACACTGGCGAGGCTAGGGAAGGCGCCATTCGTTTAACCAAGATTTTGATTGAGTCTACTGCAGAGCTGGTGAAGGCTTTAGGCATGCTGAATGCTATCAGCAAGAACCAGAAGGAGCTTTTAGATATTACCAACAAGATTGACAGGCTGGAAAGTGAGGGCGACCACATTTTCAGAAGCGAGCTGGGCTATCTGTTTGAGTATGTAAAGGACCCTATTGAGCTCATTAAGTGGAAGGATCTTCTGGAGGATTTGGAGGATACTATTGATCACTGTGAGAAGATGGCAGATTTGATTAAAGGCGTGGTAATGAAGTATGCTTGAGTTACATCCTTTTATTATAGTAGTTATCGTACTGGCACTGGTTTTTGACTTCATCAATGGCTTCCACGATACAGCTAATGCCATTGCTACGTCTGTATCTACCAGAGCTATTTCACCGGAAAAGGCTATTATTATGGCTGCGGTGCTGAATTTCCTGGGTGCTATGATTAGTACCGGTGTAGCAAAGACCATTGGCGGTGATATTGTAGTAGGCCACATTGAGCAGCCTATTATCATTGCTTCACTGACAGGTGCCATCATCTGGAATTTGCTGACCTGGAAAATTGGTTTGCCTAGCTCCTCGTCTCATGCCCTGGTGGGCGGCATGATTGGCGGTGTGCTTATGTCTGACATGGGTGTGGATGGACTGAATCTTTACGGTATTGGTAAGATTGTCATTGCCCTGGTAACATCGCCTCTGGTGGGCATGGTACTGGGCTTTATCATCATGAGCATCATGTTCAGGGTATTTGCCAATGCTGCGCCATCTAAGCTTAACCATAAGTTTAAAAAGCTGCAGATTGTAACTGCTGCTACCATGGCCTTTTCCCATGGCTCTAACGATGCCCAGAAGTCCATGGGTATCATTACCCTTGCTCTCTTTTCTGGTGGTGTCATTAGTGAGTTCGAGGTACCGCTTTTCGTGAAGATTGCTGCTGCAACGGCTATGGCTGTAGGTACATCTGTAGGCGGCTGGAGCATTATCAAGACAGTAGGTGGCAAGATATTCAAGCTGGAGCCTATTAACGGCTTTGCCGCTGATTTGAACTCTTCCATTACTATTTTTACTGCAACCCTTTTGCATTTGCCAGTTAGTACTACTCATGTGGTTTCAGGCTCTATAATGGGTGTTGGCGCTGCCAAGCGTATTCATGCAGTACGCTGGGGTGTTGCACAGCAGATGGTAATGGCCTGGGTTCTGACTATCCCTTGTACAGCGCTTATGGGAGCACTTTGCTACAAGGCACTACTTTATTTTATGTGATTTTTAAGCCTGACAGTGTATGCTGCCGGGCTTTTTTCATACCAGTACAGATGAATTTGTTAACTAATTTATAAATACCATAGAAGTGATAAGGAGGGCTTGTTATGACTTATCAAAAGGAAATGGAGCTGAGCAAGGACTGGGCGAAGACCCTGCATTGCTCTACGGTACAGGAGTTAAATGACATTATTGAACACGGCGATATCGGAGAGCTGATACGCATATCAGAGGCGCTGCATGAGAAAAAGGTGGCTTATATTGCGGATCAGATTGCCCAGGATATTGCCAGGAAAAAAGTGATTCTCATTGCAGGACCAAGCTCTTCTGGCAAAACCAGCTTTGCCCAGAGGCTGAGGGTGCAGCTGCGAGTACTGGGGCTTGATCCTATTTCTGTATCGGTGGATGACTATTTCGTAAACAAAGAGGTTAATCCACGCAAGCCAAATGGTGACTATGACTTTGAATGTATTGAAGCACTGGATTTAAAGCTGTTTAATGAGCAGCTGGTACAGCTTCTAAAGGGCCAAGAGGTTGCAATCCCTAAGTATAATTTTAAAACTGGCCACAGAGAAGAAAAGCCATCGGCTGTGGTGCAGTTAAAGGCCAATCAGCTGTTAATCTACGAGGGCATACACTGCCTGAATAACCGTCTTACTGAAAAGATTCCCCGGGAAAATAAGTTCATGATATACGTCAGTGCATTGACACCACTGCAGCTGGCAGAAAATGTGAAGCTGTCCACCACCAAGGCAAGGCTGTTCCGCCGCATGGTCCGGGATTACCGCACCAGAGGAACTTCAGCTTCACAAACTATCCAG
>JAFPCE010000272.1 GCA_017390245.1 Selenomonadaceae bacterium | reverse complement strand
CGAGCTTACCGTTGGTCAGGAAGTAGAAGCAAAGATTATTGCTGTTGATTTCGACAAGATGCTATCAGGGCTACACTGCCTGCGGGGACTTTGTCTGGTGTACCAAAGATCCGGGCTATGGAGATAATCCACGAGCTGGAAAAGAGCCCAAGGGGCATTTATGGTGGTGCAGTGGGGTATCTGGATTTTACTGGCAATATGGATGTATGTATTGGCATCCGCATGGCAGTGAAGTACGGTGATGAGGTCCATGTGCGCTCTGGCGGCGGTGTAGTGGCTGACAGTGTGCCTGAGAAGGAATATACGGAGACTGTTAACAAGGCGGCTGCGGTGATTGATGCTATCAAGCTGGCACAGGAGGTATGAGCGATGTTACTGTTAATAGATAATTATGATAGTTTTTCCTATAATCTTTATCAGCTGTTAGGGGAGCTGGGAGCGGAACTGCAGGTTATCCGCAATGATGCTATGACTGTGGCGGAGATAGAGGCTTTAAAGCCAGCTGGGATTATTCTTTCTCCTGGCCCTGGGCGGCCATGTGATGCCGGGGTGTGCGAAGCTGTGGTAAGGGAGCTGGCAGGAAAGCAGCCTATCCTGGGAGTATGCCTGGGGCATCAGGCTATTGGTGAGGTGTATGGTGCGACTGTTAGTTATGCCAAGGAGCTGATGCATGGCAAGTCCAGCAAAATCACTGTGGTGAAGGAGAATAAATTGCTGCAGGGGCTGCAGGGTGACTTTATGGCGGCAAGGTATCATTCCCTGGCTATACAGGAGGAGACGCTGCCGGAGTGCCTGGAGGTGACGGCTGTGGCTGATGATGGGGAAATCATGGCTGTGCAGCACAAGGAATATGCAGTTTATGGCCTGCAATTTCATCCGGAGTCCATTATGACTCCAGAGGGAAGAACTATATTGGCCAATTTCCTGCAGCTGTGCAAATAAGTATGCAAAAATATATATAGAATTTTTATCATAGTATATATACATTTAATATATATATTATTGACAAAATACAAATGTGTTTCACAAGCAAACAAAAATAAAAAAGTACTATATTTTTAGTGGTAAAATCCGTATTTTGTATACTGAAAAACAATATACCTTTACACTTTTATAAATTTTTATTAACAAAACTTCTATGCAAGTGTAATATACTACACATAGGATGACAACGGCGTTATCAAAGCACGGTCATCCTATATTTTTTTATAGGGGGAATGAAGAATGAGCAAGAAGATTAAGTCAAACTGGCGCAAGAGATTGATGTTAAAGATTGCGGCTGCTTGCTGTGGCCTGACTTTAATGACTGGTATTGCTGCAACTGCTTCTGTTGAGGCTGCTGCTTTTCCACCAGTTAGAAATACTACCGAAGGACTGGCAATGTCCTCCCGTACTGAGGCTGATATTGTAGGTCAGGAGATTTTGAAGAAGGGCGGCAATGCTATTGATGCTGCTGTAGCAGTTGGCTATGCCCTGGCTGTTGTACATCCATCCTGCGGTAATATTGGCGGTGGCGGCTTTGCTATTATTCATACTGCTGATGGCAAGGATCTGGCACTGGATTTCCGTGAGAAGGCTCCTGCTAAGGCTACCCGTGATATGTACCTGGATGCTAATGGTGAGGTTATTCCTGATGCCAGCATTGTAGGTCATAGAGCTGCTGGTGTTCCTGGTACTGTTAAGGGCATGAGCGAAATGCTCAGTAAGTATGGCACAATGTCTCTGGCAGAGGTTATGGCTCCAGCTATCAAGCTAGCTGACAAGGGCTTTACTATTAGCCATCATGAGGCTTATGAAATGAAGGAAGCTCAGGGACTGTTTGAGAAGTTTGATGCTACCAAGAAGTACTTTATGAAGGCTGATGGCACTACCTATAAAGATGGTGAGCTGTTTGTCCAGAAGGATTTAGCAAAGACTCTCCGCACTATTGCCAAGGAAGGTCCTGATGCTTTCTACAAGGGCAAGGTTGCTGATTTGATTGTTGCTGATATGGAGAAGCAGGGCGGTATTATTACCAAGCAGGATCTGGCTGATTACAATACCGTATGGCGTGATCCTATTAAGGGCAGCTATCGTGGCTATGGCATTGTTTCCATGTGCCCACCTAGCTCTGGCGGTATCCATATCTTAGAGATTCTGAATGTTATGGAGAATGCTGATGTGGCTGCTATGGGCCCTGGCTCTGCTGCAAAGATTCATCTGATGGCTGAGGCTATGCGTTATGCTTATGCTGACCGCTCCAAGTATTTAGGCGATCCTGACTTTGTCAAGGTTCCTATTGCTGAGCTGACTGACAAGGCTTATGCTAAGTCTATTTATAACAAGATT
>JAFPCE010000271.1 GCA_017390245.1 Selenomonadaceae bacterium | reverse complement strand
GCAGCAATGCGCTCATAGCGGGTACGGCGGTGCCTTTTAGCCAGGGTCTCCTGCCATTCATAGGAATTCATCATAAATGTCTCCATTCACATAGTAAATACACAAAATTATTATACTACAAAAAAACTCCTTTGACGAAAATTTATGTCTGACGAAAAATTTTCCAAGTTAAGTTCCCATAAAAATATTTCGATAAATAGGGCATAAGGAGTACAATCTGCTATACAAGGATGTAATAGTATTTTGACCAAGGAGGAGATTAATATGCCTACAATTGGCAGCTATGCACAGCAGCTTTCCATGCTGAACCAGCTTAACAGGAATTATGCTTCCATGAACAAGCACATGACAGCGATTGCTACTGGCAACAAGATTAACAGTGCTAAGGATGATGCTTCCGGCTTTTCCATTGGCAAGCGCATGAATGTGGAAATTGGTGCTTTAGATCAGGCAGCGGCGAATACCCAGACAGGCGCCAGCATGCTGAAGGTGGCTGATGGTTCCATGAGCAATACCTTAGACATACTGCAGCACTTGAAGGAAAAGGCTCTGGCTGCAGCTAATTCTACTGCTAATGACAGAGACAGAGCAGCTATCCAGCAGGAGCTGAACCAGTTTATTGATCAGATTAATGATAATTCTTTAGTTACCTTTAACGGCCAGTATCTGGTGGATGGCAGCAAGGAGGGTCCTACGGAGCTTACTACCCAGGCCTTCACCAACCAGTTATTAAGCACAGATACCACCGGCAGTACTAAGCTGACAGATTTAAACACCCGTTATGGAGATAATCTGGGCATTCAGTCCAGCGATACTGTGACAGTTTCCTATGTAAAGGATGGACATACCTTTACCAAGAGCTATGGGGTAGCAGATACCACCTTAGAGGATATCTTTAAGCAGGCTAATTTAGCTGGCGGTGGTGATGTATTTGATACTACCTTAGGTGATACTGAGGTAATTGGTACTGGCACTGACGGCAAGGAAAAGAAAACTGCCAGTGAAGAGAATGCAATTACTGTCAAGGCTGCTGAAAGCGGCAAGGCAGGTGCCCTGGCAGGCTTTACCATTTCTGTATCTGCAGCGGATGGTACTGTGAAGAAGAGCGTTAACGCATCTCTGGATGCCTTTAGTGAATCTATTGCCGCTGCCAATAAAAAGGGTGATAATTCCTTAGTGCTGCAGACTGGCACTAAGCCTAATCAGAATATCAAGGCCTCCTTAGGCGGTATCGATGCCAGAACCCTGGGTTTGCAGGGCAGCGATGGCAGCTATCTGAATGTTGGCACTCAGGCCAATGCCAATGCAGCTATTAATGTCATTGACAATGCCATTAACAAGGTTTTGGAGCAGTCTACTAATGTAGGTGCTTTATCCAGCCGTCTGGAGTACACTCACAGCAATCTGACTACCCAGAGTGAGAATCTGACAGCAGCTATGACAACTCTGATTAGTGCAGATATTGCCAAGGAAATCACCAACATGGCTACTGATTCCATGCTGGCACAGGCATCTCAGGCTATGCTGGCCCAGTCCTATCAGAATTCCAGCTGGTTCCTGAATCTTTTAGGATAATTATTATAGTTCAATCTCAGAGCATGAAGCTTTTCAGTTTCATGCTCTTTTTTGTATTCACTTTGGCAATAATTTGTTATACTATGAATAATAATATGTTAATTATCTTTTAAAATAATGTAATGAACGGTGGGAAAGGGGGATGGCTATGAAAGCATCAGCCTCTGCAGTTGCTATGCAGCAGCAAAAGCTAAGATATTTACGGCTGTTATCTGAGAAATATCCTAACAAGGAATCAGTATATGCCAAGCTGATTCACCTGCAGGCCAGCATGAGCCTGCCAAAGGGCGTTGAACATTTTGTCAGTGATCTGCACGGTGAATATGAGCTGTTTTACCATATACATAATAATTGTTCTGGTGTAATCAAAGAAAAAGTAGACTACGTTTTTGGAGCTCGTCTTACTGATGAGGAAAAGGCAGAATTCTGTACCTTGATTTATTATCCTCTGGAAAAAATCAGACAGATGGAAGAGGAGAGGAAGAACACTCCGGACTGGTACCGCATTAATTTAGCCAGAATGCTGGAAGTTGCCAAATTAATGTCCTATAAATACACTCTGTCTAAGGTCAGGAGCTTTATTCCTGCCAGCTACCGAACTGTCATTACAGAGCTGATGAACACCCGTCCAGAGGCAGATAGGGCTCAGTTTATCTACCATAAACGCCTGCTGAACATGGTTGTGCAGGTGGGGGGCGCAGCAGAATTCATCATAGCTCTGACGCAGCTTATCAAGCGGCTGGCTATTGATCATCTCCATATTGTAGGCGATTTCTATGACAGAGGCAACCGCCCTGATGCTATTCTGGACATGCTGCTGGACTATCATTCCATTGATATCCAGTGGGGCAATCACGATGTGCTGTGGATGGGTGCAGCTTGCGGCAGTGAGGTATGTATTGCTGGCGTAGTACGCAACTGCCTGCGGTACAAGAATACCGAAGTGCTGGAAAAGGGTTATGCCATAAGTTTAAGGCCATTATCCCTGTTTGCCCATCGCATGTATCCTGATGAAATTCCTTTAAAGGCTTCAGAAAAGGCAATTTCCATGATTATGTTCAAGCTGGAGGGGCAGCTGATTTTGCGCAATCCAGATTTCCACATGGAAAACCGCCTGCAGCTGCAGAATGTAGACTATAATTCCAGCTTTTACCAGATTAATGGCAAGCGCTATGAGCTGTCCAGCGCATATTTCCCTACTGTTGACCCTAAGGAGCCTTATGAGCTGACAGAAGAAGAGGAAACTATCATTAAGGATTTAAAATCCTTCTTTATTGAAAGTGAAAACCTGCGCCGTCATGTGGATTTCCTGTATAAAAAGGGCAGCGTCTACACCTGCTTTAATGAGAATCTGCTTTTTCATGGCTGCGTGCCATTAAATGAGGATGGTACCTTTGCTGAGGTTTCTTTTGATGGCAAGACCTATAAGGGCAAGGCCTACATGGATTACTGTGACCAGATGGCCCGTAAGGCACAGAGCGGCAAGGACCAGCGGGCCCTGGATTTCATGTGGTTTTTGTGGAATGCGTTGCTTTCACCTATTTCTGGCCGTGAGTTTACTACCTTTGAGCGCATGTTCCTGGAGGATGAAAGCACCTGGAAGGAGCCTTCTGATCCGTATTACCGTCTTATTAACCGTGAGGATATCTGTGAGATGATTTTAGAGGAGTTTGGCTTAGACCCAGATGAAGGCCATATTATTAACGGCCATGTGCCAGTTAAGGTTACTAAGGGTGAAAATCCTATTAAGGCTAACGGCAAGGCTCTGGTGATTGATGGCGGTTTCTGCCGGGCTTATCACAAGAAAACAGGCATTTCCGGTTACACCCTGATTTCTAATTCCCGTGGCTTAAGGCTGCTGGAGCATCAGAATGTGGCAGATGTCAAGGAAGCCTTAAAGCATAACAAGGATATTGAGTCTGTATCTAAATCTATGGAATTACAGACCAAGTCCACTACAGTGGCAGATACTGATGAAGGCAAGGTAATGCAGGAGGAGATTTCTGATCTCTACAGCCTGCTGCTGGCTTATCAGAACGGTACTGTAAAGCCTAGAGATTAATATAGCAAAATAAAAATACCTTCTCAAAGCTAATGCTCTGGGAAGGTATTTTTTAGCTTAATCCTGTAAAAATGAAAGTACAGCTGCATTATATTCATCTGGATTTTCTGCTGCCACAAAGTGGCTGCCAGGAATAATAGCCAGCTGGCTGCCAGGAATACTGTCATGAATCAGCTGGGTATGCTCTGGCAGAATCAAATCGTGATCACCAGCCATAACCAGTGTTGGTGCAGTTATAGCCTGCAGGTCCTGAGGGAAATAATGGGGTTCATTGACCATGAGGCCCAGCATTTCGGCCTTTGCTCTGGCCTCGGCATCTTCAAAGGCATACTCCATGGCCTCATAATAGGCATCCTCTATTGGCTGCTGTGTTTCTCTATCTATGCCTTCAGGGAAAATATTGCCACCGTCTAAAATCAGCTTGTCAATAAGCCGTGGATATTTCAAGGCAAAGGCTATAGCGATATTAGCACCATCGGAAAAGCCCAGGATATGGGCTTTTTTGATGTGCAGTCGCTTCATAAAAACAAATAAATCCTCAGCAAACTGTACCAGGGTAAAAGGTGCATTGCCCCTCGGTGTTTTGCCATGGCCTCTGGTATCCAGGGCTACAACACGGTAGAAAGGGCTGAAGGCCTCAATCTGCTGGTGGAAATATTCCAGATTATCATTGTTGCCATGGAGCAATATCAAGGTTTTGCCACTGCCGGTATCTATATAATTATGCTTAATGTCCATAAGTGCCTCCTGTGTGTTTAACATAAAATAAAAGGGCCAATACCTATATTAACACTATTACAGGTATTGGCCCAAATTATTTCAGCGCAAATTATTTTACTGCATCATAGCCCAGCTGCAAAGCCTTCATATTCTGGTCAATGGTATGAGGTGGTACGCGGTGGGAAACAGCAGTCTTTACAGATTCCAGATCCACCAGGCCGATGATTTTGGTTAAAGCACCTAAAGCTACAATGTTAGCAAAGAGGGACTTGCCAACCTCTTCAACAGCCAGTTTGGTAATAGGAATGCGGATGACATTCTTGCACTTTGGTGGTTCAGGCACCAGGTCAGTATCCAGAACCAGAATACCATCTTCGTGGAGATCAGCATGATATTTGTCAGCTGCCTTCTGAGTCATAGCCAGTACAACATCAGGCACAGAAACATGAGGATGGTAAATAGGCTCTTTGTCGATAATAACCTCGGACTTAGAAGCACCGCCACGGGCTTCAGGGCCATAGGACTGGGACTGTACAGCCTCCCAGCCTTCTGCTACAGCAGCTTCAGCATAGATGATAGCAGCGGTGATAACACCCTGGCCGCCAGAGCCGGATAATCTGATTTGCTTTCTCATTTGCCAGCACCTCCTGCCAGGTCAATTACATGGTCATAAGCGGTAGCATAGTCGATATCAGATGCTTCGTACAGCACACCGATAGGGAACTTGTCACCAGTCTTTTTCTCCTCAGGCAGCTTATCCCAGGCAGCCTTCATAACAGCGTTGTCACGCATCCACATCATCATAGCAGCAGGATCAGCCATTTTATTTTTGCGGCCAAAGGAGGTAGGGCACTGTACCATAGCCTCAATAAAGGAAAAGCCCTTGTTATCCATGCCCTTGGCAATTAAATCAGTTAAATGCTGTACATGATAAGCAGTAGAGCGGGCTACATAGGTAGCACCTGCAGCCTCAGCCAGCTTGCAGGCATCAAAAGCATGGTCCACAGCACCGTAAGGAGCAGTGGTAGCCTTCTTGCCGGTAGGAGTCATAGGAGAGGCCTGGCCGCCAGTCATGCCGTAAATGTTGTTGTCAAAAAGAATAACTGTTAAATCCACATTGCGGCGGCAGCCGTGAATGAAATGGTTACCACCAATAGCAGTGCAGTCACCATCACCAGTGATGACAATAACATTCAGCTCAGGGTTGGCCATCTTAATGCCTGTAGCAAAAGGAATAGCACGGCCATGAGCGGTGTGGACAGTATCAAAATCCATGTAGCCAGAGGCACGGGAGGAGCAGCCGATACCAGAAACAATTACGGTTTTATTCTGGTCTAAGCCCTTCATCTCAATAGCTTTGACAATTGCCTTCATGGCAATACCATTACCACAGCCTGGACACCACAGATGAGGTAAACGATTTTGACGAAAATATTTTTCATAGGATCTTTCCATTATGCCTTACCTCCTGCCAATGCCTCAATATCACTAAGGATTTCCTCAGGCTCAAATATAGTCATATCATATTTAGCACAGAGCTTCACATCACATTTGCCAGCTACAGCTCTTTCAACCTCGCCCACCAGCTGGCCATAGTTCAGCTCAGTAACCAGAATGCCTTTAACCTTGGCAGCTAAAGCCTTGATAGCCTTGTCAGCAAAAGGCCAGATGGTAATCAGGCGGACCATGCCTACCTTAATGCCCTTAGCTCTTGCCTGCAGTACAGCCTCATAAGCAGTACGGGCAGTACCACCGAAGGCTACTACAGCGTATTCAGCGTCATCCATGCAATATTCCTCTACATGGGTGATTTCATCAGCAGCAATGGCAATCTTCTGGTGGAGACGGTCAATGGCCTCACGGGTAATCTTAGGGTTGCCTACAGGGAAACCAGTTTCGTCATGAATCAGGCCTGTAACATGAATGCGGTTACCAGTACCAAAATCAGCTACATTTGGCACCAGATCCTCAGCAGGCGCATAAGGCTGGTAGCCCTCAGCTCTGGTGCAGGATGGCTGGCGGCGTGGATAAATATCCAGCTCAGCAGCATCTGGCAGCTCAACCTTTTCTCTTAAATGGCCAACAATTTCATCCATCAGGAGAATGACAGGAGTGCGGAACCTCTCTGAGTAATTTACAGCCATAACAGCAGTATCAAAGGCCTCTTTTACACTCCATGGGGAAAGGGCAATCATAGGATGATCGCCGTGAGTACCCCAGCGGGCCTGCATAACATCACCCTGGGAAGGGGCAGTAGGCTGGCCAGTAGAAGGACCTACACGCTGTACGTTAACAATAACTACTGGAATTTCTGCAGCTGCAGCATAGCCAATAAGCTCCTGCTTCAGGGAAATACCAGGACCAGAGGAAGCAGTCAGTGCCTTTTTGCCAGCCAGGGAAGCACCTAAAACAACGCCCATGCTGGCAATCTCATCCTCCATCTGAATAAAAGTACCGCCATACTGTGGCAGTTTCTTTGCCATGGTTTCTGCAATTTCTGTGGATGGTGTAATAGGATAACCACCGAAGAAACGAACGCCAGCGGCCAAAGCACCCTCAGTGCAGGCTTCATTGCCCTGCATTAATCTAGCTTTACTCATTTTTCCACCTTCTTATCTACAAAAATCGCATAATCCGGACATCTCAGCTCACACTGCCCGCAGGCAATGCACGCTTCAGGATTGACGATAATAACCTTGCCAAGCTCGTCAATTGCCAGTACCTTTTTCGGGCAGAAAGCAACGCAGATGCCACAGCCCTTGCAGCGTGGCAGCTTGATAGTAATTTCAGAATTCATCCCGGACCCTCCAATGCATGTATATGCTCAAAATACACAAAATAACACAAAAGCAGCTATGTATGAAAATACATAGACTGCTTCGTTGCATTTCTCATTATATCACTTTAATGTATAAAAAAATAGTAGTTTTGACAAGATTTGCATACTTACTATAAAAATTTTGTATACTTTATACGAAAAAAGACAAATTTTTATCTAGTTCATAAAAATTATTGCTAAAGATAAATAAGTAAAGACTATCAAAGTAAATACAGCAATATACAGCATTAATTGACAACAATTCTTGATTAATGCTTCTAACTTATATATAATATAAGGAAATATTGTAGAAGTACTATAATTTTGGAGTATTGTATGAGGCGAATGGGTTTTTTAGGGCCAGCTGGCACACATAGTGAAGCTGCTGCCATGTATTTAAATAATCAATTACAACAACCCTATGAATTAGTGGCTTGTGCAAATATTTATACTGAAATACAAGCAGTGGAAAAAGGGGAACTAGATGCCTGCTTAGTACCTGTGGAAAATTCCATAGAAGGCTCTATAAACATTACTCTGGATACGCTGATGGCCAGTGATGAACTGTCTATTGCCAGAGAGCTTATCTGGGGCGTGCATAATTCCCTGATGGTAAAAGAGCCAGGGGTGAAAATAAGGAAGATTTTATCCCATGCCCAGCCATTATCCCAGTGCCGGGAATATATCTTAAACAATTATCCTGAGGCACAGCTAGAGGCTGTAGTCAGCACTGCAGCGGCGGCCCATCAGGTAGCTGTATCCAGCGTGGAAGATGGTCTGGCTGCCATTTGTACCAGGCGGGCTGGTGAGCTGAATAAGCTGCATTGCATAGGTGATAATATAGAGGATCTGGCCAATAATTGTACCAGGTTCTATCAGCTGGTCCGGGCGGACAGAGTCCAGGAGCTGACACAGGATATAGAGCAGGTTGATAAAACACTGCTTATCTGCCAGATTGATGGTAAGGATGCAGGACGGCTGTGTGAGGTTCTGCTGGAACTGGCTACCAGGGATGTAAATATGACACGTATCGAGTCAAGGCCTGCTAAGACAGGTTTGGGGGAATATGTCTTTTTCCTGGATGTGGATATACCAAAACGGCAGGATATGTTTGAGGCTGCTTTGCAGGGCATCAGAAGGAAAAGCATGTGGCTGAGAAATCCAGGGAAGTTTCCAGTACTGCTGGCAGCAAATAACAGGCAATAATTTATTTATTATAGAAAAGAAGCTGAAAGGGGTTAATGCGTATGGTAATTATTATGCGTCCAGATGCAAATGCTGATAGCATAAATGAAGTAATTTCTGCAGTGGAGGAGATGGGCTTAACCGCAAAGGTTATGGAAGGCGAATCTCAGAAAATTGTAGGTGTTATTGGTGATAAAGCAAAGATGTGCTGCTTAAACGTGGAGTCCTTTAAAGGTGTAGAAAAGACAGTGAATATTTCCAAGAGTTATAAGCTGGTTAGCCGTGAGTTCCATCCACAGTCTACCGTTATTGATGTAGATGGCATTAAAATCGGCGATGGCAGCTTAGTTGTTATGGCAGGTCCTTGTGCTGTAGAGTCCAAGGAGCAGCTGTTAGAGGCAGCGCGTATTGCTAAGGCTGGCGGTGCCCAGTTTATCCGTGGCGGTGCTTACAAGCCAAGAACCTCTCCATATTCCTTCCAGGGCTTAGAGGAGCTGGGCTTAAAGTATTTAGCAGCAGCCAGGGAAGCAACTGGCCTGAAGGTTGTTACTGAGGTAACTGAGGTTGATGCAGTACCAGTAGTAGCTGAATATGCTGACATACTGCAGATTGGCGCTAGAAATATGCAGAATTTCCGCCTGCTGAAGGAAGTAGGCCGCATTGATAAGCCTGTAATGCTGAAACGCGGTTTATCTGCTACCTTAGATGAGTGGTTAAATGCTGCTGAGTACATTATGAGTGAAGGCAACAGCAAGGTTATTTTCTGCGAGCGCGGTATCCGTACCTATGAAACCTACACTAGAAATACTCTTGATCTCAGTGCGGTAGCAGCTATCAAGCACTTATCCCATCTGCCAATTGTGGTAGATCCAAGCCATGGTACTGGCAAGTGGCGCATGATTAAGCCTATGAGCTACGCAGCAGTAGCAGCAGGCGCTGATGGCCTCATTATTGAGATGCATCCAAATCCTGCCAAGGCTTTGTCTGATGGTCCGCAGTCCCTTACTCCTGACAGCTATATGGAGCTGATGCAGGGTGTGCAGAAGCTGGCAGGCTTCATGCAGGAATCTGGTTTAGCTATTCGTGAATTATAATATAAGCTGATTTTCACATTTTATTGAATAAGGTGGTAGATGCTTTATGGATCAAGCTAATCATCAAAACGATAATATTAAAGAAAATGCTCCAGCTCAGGATGATGTGTGGAGCCATCTTGATTCCCGCAGAATTCTGGCCCACACCAGCCATGACCTGCGAACACACTTAAATACTGTTCTGGGCTTAACCAGCCTGGCTAAGGCTCAGTCTGATGACAAGGAATACATTGAGTACTGCCTGGAGAAGATTGATGTGTCTGCCCATGCTGTTTTGGATATGGTCAATGATATTCTGTATCTGACACGTCTTGATTCCGGGGATATGCTGCATACTGAATCTGTTAATGTGGCAGAGATGTTTACCAGCATTGCAGAAACTGCCAAAGCTATGGCTGATGAAAAGCGTATCAGCTTTGTGTCTGCCATGAATATCGGTGATAAGCAGGATGTTATGGCTGATGGCAATCGTGTCCGCCAGGTATTAAACAATCTTTTGTCCAATGCGGTTAAGTTTACTCCCCGCTATGGCAGAGTGGAGTTTTCCATGGAGCAGCTGTCTGCAGATGAAGATAAGCTGCAGCTGGAATTTATTGTTAAGGACAGCGGTATTGGCATTTCTGAGGAAATCCAGGATAAGATTTTCCAGCCATTTATCAAGGAATACAGTGGCAACACTACCGTTTATGGCGGTATGGGCGTAGGTCTGGCTATGTGCAAGCGCATTGTGGATTTAATGGGCGGCAAGATTGATTTTTACAGCGTAAAGGGTGAAGGTTCCACCTTTAATGTACGCTGGACCTTTGATCTGGAAAAAAAGGCTGTGCAAAAGACTGATGCTGGCCACAAGGATTTGCGCTTTAATGGCGAGACAGTGCTGCTGGCTGAAGATAATGAAATCAACTGTGAAATCGTGAAACGCCTCCTGCAGAAGCAGGGCCTGAAGGTGGAAACAGCTGAAAATGGCCAGGTAGCTTTAAGCAAGTTTATGATAAATGCACCTGGTACCTTTGATATTATTCTCATGGATGTGCGCATGCCATATATGGATGGCTTAACTGCCACCCAGAGGATTCGTGCTTCTGGCAAATCTGATGCAGAAACGATTCCTATTCTGGCTATGACAGCTAATGCCTATGAAGCGGATATTAAAAAGTCCTTAGCTGCAGGCATGAATGCCCACCTGACCAAGCCAGTGGATGCCAAGAGAATTTGCAAGGCTATACAGAAGGCCTTAGATGGCGAATTAAATAATTGATTTCGTTTGTTAATCCCGCAGATTATTTCTGCGGGATTTTTATATGGCTGATTTTATTGCCGTCAGACTGTTTATGGGTAATCATAAAGCTGTATTCATGCTATAATATTAAGAATAGATTTTTTACTCCAAGGTGATTGTATGTTTTTGAATGAATTGCAAATTGGTGAGCGGGGCAGAATCATAGCTGTTGGCGGAGAAGGTGCACTGCGGCAGCATTTTCTGGATATGGGGGTAGTACCAGGCTCCCGTATTACCCTGGTAAAGTTTGCGCCTATGGGGGATCCTATAGAGTTTCGTATACATGATTATGAACTTACTTTGCGGGTGGATGATGCCAGAAAAATTGAGATAGAAAAAATTGAGCCAGAGTCAGAGGACGAAGAACCGGTAAGAAAATATACAGCCATGGCCTTACATCCAGGCTTAGGTGAGGATGGCAAATACCATGAGAAAATTGGTGAACATCCTCTGCCAGAGGATACAGTGCTGACCTTTGCCCTGGCAGGCAATCAGAACTGTGGTAAGACTACTTTGTTTAACCAGCTGACAGGATCTAACCAGCATGTGGGAAATTTCCCAGGGGTGACTGTAGATCAGAAAAGCGGCAGTATCCGCAATTATAAGCTGACTAAGATTACTGATTTGCCAGGGATTTACTCCATGTCACCATATACGGAGGAGGAAATAGTATCCCGTCAGTTTATCCTGCAGGAGCAGCCAACAGGTATCATTAACATTGTAGATGCTACTAATATTGAGCGAAATCTCTACCTGACATTGCAGCTGATAGAGCTGAACCGGCCCATGGTTCTGGCCTTAAATATGATGGATGAGCTGACAGAAAATGGCGGTTCTGTGGATATTAATGCCATGGAGGCTATTTTAGGTATACCAGTAGTACCAATTTCTGCCAGCAAGGGCGATGGTATTGAGGAGCTGGTACAGCATGCTATGCATGTGGCCCACTATCAGGAACTGCCTGGGCGGATGGACTTCTGCGATGCTGAAACCCATGGCGGTGCAGTACACCGCTGCCTTCATGGTATTATGCATCTTATTGAGGATCATGCCCAGAAGGCACAGATTCCTTTGCGCTTTGCTGCTACTAAGATTGTAGAAGGTGATAAAAGCCTGATTGAAGCCCTGGGGCTGGATAAAAACGAAGGGGAAATGATTGAGCATATTATCTGCCAGATGGAGGCTGAAGGCGGTCTGGACAGAGCGGCAGCCATTGCAGATATGCGCTTTGCCTTTATTAAGCAGCTAGCTCAGAAGACTGTACACAAGGCTAAAGAAAGCCGTCAGCATGAACGCAGCCGGAAAATCGATAAAGTGCTGACAGATAAATATCTGGCGATTCCGTCATTTGTAGCTATTATGAGTCTGGTGTTTTTCCTGACCTTTGATGTTATTGGCGGTTTCCTGCAGGATGTGATGGCTGATGGCATTGGTTATTTGCAGGAGCTGACAGATGGCTATCTGGAGGGATTGTCTGTTAATCCTGCTTTAAGGTCACTGATTGCTGATGGCGTTTTCCAGGGTGTGGGAACGGTGCTGTCCTTCCTGCCAATTGTGGTGACACTGTTTTTCTTTTTATCGCTATTGGAGGATACTGGGTATATGGCCCGTATTGCCTTTGTGATGGATAAGTGGCTGAGGAAAATCGGCCTGTCTGGCCGGAGTATTGTGCCCCTTTTAATAGGCTTTGGCTGCAGTGTGCCAGCTATTATGGCTACCCGTACCCTGCCATCTAAGCGAGACAGGCGAATGACGATTCTCTTAACGCCTTTTATGAGCTGTTCAGCGAAGCTTCCAGCCTATGCCTTTTTCATAGCAGCATTTTTTGCTGATTATGGGGCATTGCCAATGATTATGCTGTACTTTGGCGGTATTATCGTGGGCATTCTGGCAGCTTACCTGGGGAAGGTTACCAAATTTAAGGGGGAAGCAGTGCCATTTGTGATGGAGCTGCCAAATTACCGTATGCCGGGCATGCGAAATGTCATGCAGCTTTTATGGGAAAAATCCAAGGACTTTCTGGAAAGAGCCTTTTCTATTATTTTCGTGGCCTCCATTGTTATCTGGTTTTTGCAGACCTTCAATATGAGGCTGGACATGGTCAGTGATTCCTCGGAAAGCATGCTGGCCAGTGTGGCAGGGCTCATAGCACCAGTTTTTGCACCTCTTGGCTTTGGTGACTGGCGCATTTCCACAGCCTTAATCTCAGGCTTTATGGCTAAGGAAAGTGTTGTCTCGACCTTAGGTGTATTATTTGGCGCAGAGGTGCAGCTTACAGATGTATTGGATCACCTGGCAGCGGCTTCACTTTTAACCTTCTGCCTGTTGTATACACCATGTGTAGCGGCCATTACCTCTGTGAAAAGAGAGCTAGGCACTCTATGGGCTGTATGGGTAGTAGTATTCCAGTGTGCAGTGGCCTGGGCGGCAGCATTGCTGGTACATACTCTGGGCAGTCTGATAGTATAAACGGGTTTAAGTGAATTTGGGGAAATTTCGGTAACAAAAAACGCTAGCCTTGCTACATACCTAGATGTGGTATATAGCATCAGCTAGCGTTTTATTATGCCCAATTTATGGAATTATTAAAGCTCTTCAATCAGAGGCTGGGCCTGGTCATTGATGCAGGCCTCAGTAATGGTAACCTTGCGGTGCTTGTCAGAGCGAGGTATATCAAACATGATATCCAGCATGGTATCCTCAATGATTCCCTTCAGGGAACGGGCACCAGTTTTTCTTTCGATGGCTTTTTTGGCAATGGCTCTGAGAGCTGCATCCTCAAATACCAGCTCTACATTATCCATTTCCATCAGCTTCTGGTACTGCTTTACAGGTGCATTCTTTGGCTCAGTTAAGATGCGCAGCAGGGCGTCCTCATCTAAAGATTCCAAAGTACAGATAACTGGCAGACGGCCGATAATCTCAGGAATGATACCAAACTTCATCAAGTCCTCAGGAGTTACCTGGTGAATCAGCTCATCAAATTTTGGCTTTTCCTCCTGGCCTTCGATTTTAGCACCAAAGCCAATGTTAGAATCAGTTTTCTTTAAGCGCTTGGCAATGATTTTTTCAATGCCTACAAAAGCACCACCAACAATGAAGAGAATATTCTTGGTATCAACCTTGATGGTAGGAGCTTCTGGATGCTTCCGCTGGCCTCTGGCAGTAAACTCTACTACATTGCCCTCCAGCATCTTTAAAAGTGCCTGCTGTACGCCTTCATGGCCTGGGTCAGCAGTAATGGTGTTGTTTTCACCAGATTTGCGGGCAATTTTATCAAACTCATCTAAGTAAATGATGCCGTGCTCACAGCGGGCCAGATCCTTGTCTGCGGCATAGTACAGATTGCGGACTGCAACCTCAACGTCAGAACCAACAAAGCCTGCCTCAGTCAAGCTGGAGGCATCGGTTACAGCAAATGGAATGTCCAGCATGGTAGCCAGATGGGAAAGCAGGGCAGTCTTACCACAGCCGGAAGGGCCCATGATAATAACATTGGACTTATCTATTTCCTCAATAGCTTCGCTTTCATCCTTGTGCTGGAAACCATACTGCATGCGCTTGTAGTGGTTATAAATAGCTACGGATAAAATCTTTTTTGCTCTATCCTGGTTAATGATATACTGGTCTAAATACTCCTTAACCATGTGAGGCTTAATACGGGAAATCTCCTCAGCGATGGCATTGGCAGTTTCTTCAGTCTGGGCAACAGCCTCTCCCTGCTGGTGTTCTTCTAGAACATGATAAATATCCTTGATGCAGTTGGCACAAATGGCAAAATTCGCACGAGGGTCATAAATAGGCACATCGTACTGAGATTTTGGCACTATCTTGCGCTTGCAGAAGCTGCACTGGATAGTAGGATCATTTTGTGGCATACGCAAAATCCTCTCTATAAAAAAATTCTTACTTACAAAAAATCACAGTATCTATATTATGGTAGATTATGGGTAAATTTTCAAGATTTTTTTCTAATATATATATTGCATGGAAATTAGCCCTATGATATAATATCACAAGTCGGATTTTCTATTCGATGTTCGATAGATGATAGTCGATCGGCTTTGCCCCATTTTGGGAAGCATAGTCGGACCAAGTCTTCGCATAGAGGACTTGTAATACTCCCAAGATTGGGTAAAAGCGAGGTGTGTATAAATGCAGAGTGGTATCCATCCAACAATGTACGAGGCAAAGGTTATTTGCGGTTGTGGCAACGTTTTCACTACTGGCTCTACTAAGCAGGAGTTAAGAGTTGATGTGTGCTCCAAGTGCCATCCTTTCTTCACTGGCCGTCAGCGTGATATTTCCGCAGGTGGTCGTATCGAGAAGTTCAACAAGCGTTACGCAAAATAATAACGCTAGAGCAGGACAGAGCAGCAATACTCTGTCCTGTTTTATTTTATGAAAATATAGTGTCTGTAAAGGATTTTAGATAGATTATGAGTGAAAAGAAACTTACAATTGGCGGCCAGGCTGTTATTGAAGGCGTTATGATGCGCGGTCCTGAGCTGGTGGCAACAGCTGTCCGTACTCCAGCAGGAAATATCGAGGTAGAAACAAAGCCCGTTAATTCCATTGCTGACAGATATCCCATTTTGAAAAAGCCAATGCTCAGGGGCTGTGTTTCCCTGGGAGAATCACTGGTAATGGGCATCCGTTCCCTGGGCTACTCTGCCCAGATGGCTGGTGAAGAGGATGAGCAGCTGTCTGACAAAGAACTGGCAGGAACTATTGCCTTTGCTTTTGTCATGGCGGCAGTGCTGTTTATAGCAATTCCTACTGGTGCGGCAAAGCTGTTTCATTTTATAACAGAAGACCCAATATTTTTGAATTTGATGGAGGGGGCTCTGCGTCTGGTGATTTTCCTGGCTTATATTGGGGCGATTTCCCAGATGAAGGATATTCAGAGAGTGTTCCAGTATCATGGAGCAGAGCACATGACCATTGCCTGCTTTGAGTCTGGCAAGCCCCTTACTGTGGAAAATGCCAGAAACTGCACCAGACTGCACAAGCGCTGTGGTACTTCCTTTTTACTGATTGTTATGCTGGTTAGTATTTTCGTTTTTGCCTTTTTAGGCTGGCCTGATTTATGGCTGCGGATTTTAAGCAGGGTTATCCTTTTGCCAGTGGTGGCAGGTATTTCCTATGAACTGATTAAGGCCTCTGCCAATTCTAAGAACTGTGTAGTGGGCTGGGCGGTGAAGCCTGGTCTCTGGCTGCAGAAGCTGACTACCAGAGTGCCTGATGATACCATGCTGGAGGTGGCTATTGAGTCCGCCAAGGCAGTACTTCCTGCTGATAAAATACCAGCTGGCAGTGGTGAATATATTAAGAAGGCAGAGACTGAGGCTGAAGCTGCAAGTCCTGCTGAGGCTGGTGAAAAAGCTGAAGCTGCTGACCTGCCAGAGGTGACAGAAGCAGCAGAGAAAACAGAGTAATTAAAAAACAGATGGAGAAGCTTTTATGGATATGTTAAGTAAATTGCAGGCTGTAGAGGATAAGTATCTAGAGCTGGAATCAATGATAAGTGACCCCTCTGTGTTAGAGGATATGACCCGCTGGCAGCGCTACAACAAGGAGCATTCAGAAATGACGCCTATAGTGGAGGCCTTCCGGGAGTACAAAAAGGTTTGCCAGACTATTGAGGATGATAAGTCCATGCTGGAGGAAGGCATGGATGATGACGAGCTGCGGCACATGGTGGAAGATGAGCTGGCAGAAATGCGCCAGCGCAAGGAAGAGCTGGATAATGAGCTGCCAGTATTGCTTTTGCCAAAGGATCCTAATGATGATAAAAATGTCATCGTAGAAATTCGCGGCGGTGTAGGCGGTGATGAGGCTGCCCTCTTTGCAGGGGACCTTTTCCGCATGTATTCCCGTTATGCAGAGGCCCAGGGCTGGCGTGTGGATATTTTATCTTCTAATGCCACTGAGCTGGGAGGCTTCAAGGAAGTATCCTTTACTGTGGAGGGCTATGGCGCCTACAGCAAGCTGAAATATGAAAGCGGTACCCACCGGGTACAGCGTGTGCCAGTAACAGAGTCTGGTGGCAGAATACATACCTCAGCTGTAACTGTGGCGGTATTGCCAGAGGCTGACGAGGTGGATGTGGATATTAAGGCCAATGAACTGCGCATAGATACTTATTGCGCCAGTGGTGCCGGCGGCCAGTATGTTAACAGGACAGAAACAGCCATCCGCATTACCCATTTGCCAACAGGTATTGTGGTACAGTGCCAGGATGAAAAATCCCAGCTGAAGAACAAGGAAAAGGCTATGCGTGTTTTAAGGGCCAGGGTTTTGGAGCAGGCTCAGCAGCAGCAGGCAGACGCCATTGCTGCAGACCGTAAAAACCAGGTAGGCTCTGGTGACCGCAGTGAGCGCATCCGCACCTACAATTTCCCACAGGGAAGAGTGACAGATCATCGCATAGGCCTCACATTGCACAAGCTGGATTTTGTCTTAAATGGCCAGCTGGATGAGATTTTAAATGGCCTGATTACCGCAGACCAGGCAGAACGGTTAAAGCAGGTGCAGTAGGATGGCAGAAAAAGAAATTTGGACTATTGGGAAAATTTTAAAATGGACAGAGCAGTATTTTGCCAAGGCGGGGATAGATGGCGCCAGGCTGGATGCTGAGGTTTTGCTTTCCCATGTATTAAATAAAGAAAGAATATTTTTGTATGTGCATTTTGACCAGCCCTTAGAGGAACAGGAGCTGGCCAGCTTTAAAGACTGCATTAAGCAGAGGGTAAAGCATACACCTGTAGCTTATATTACTGGCCATAAGGAGTTTATGGGACTGGACTTTAAGGTTACCAGGGCTACCCTGATTCCCCGTCCAGATACAGAAATTCTGGTGGAAGCGGCTCTGCGCAGACTGCCAGCAGGTGAAGCCTGCAAGGGTATCATTGCCGATATTGGCACAGGCTCTGGTGCTATCTGCCTGTCACTTTTAAAGTATCTGCCCAATCTGCAGGCAGTGACAGTGGATATTTCTGAGGAGGCTATTGCGGTAGCAAAGGAAAATGCTGTTAAGCTGGAAGTAGACAGCCGCGTAGAATTCTGCCAGGGGGATTTATTAGAACCGGTGCAGGACCGGAAATTCATGGCTATAGTTTCTAATCCACCATATATTCCTGAGGGAGATATTGCTGGCTTAGACAGTGATGTGAAGGATCATGAGCCTATGAGTGCTTTGGTGGCAGGAGCAGATGGTCTGGACTTTTACCGCCGGCTGCTGACAGAAGCAAGTGAGCTTTTGGAGGAAAAAGGATTTCTGGCTGTGGAAGTGGGTATTCATCAGGCCCAGCAGCTCAAGGCTATGGCAGAAAATATGACGCAGTGGGAAAATACAGAAATCATTAAGGATTTAGCTGGTATAGAGCGTGTGGTTGTGTTGTGGAAAGCCAGCGCTGAAGGGTAAGTGTTAATATGGCCGGCCAATGGACAGAAAATACAGAAATTAAAAAAATAGCTGTGCCGGTGCAGGCATCAGAGGTCTGGCAGGCAGCTGAGCTTTTAAAGCATGGTGAGGTAGTGGCCTTTCCTACGGAAACCGTATATGGCTTAGGTGCTTTGGGCCTTGACGAGGCAGCTGTAGCTAAGCTTTATGAAATAAAGAACAGACCACGGGAAAAAGCCTTTTCCCTGCAGGTGGCTGATATCAAGATGATAGAAAAAATCGCAGCCTGTGTGCCAGAGTACGCTAAAAGGCTGATGGAGCATTTTTGTCCAGGCCCCCTGACAGTAGTTTTGCCCAAAAAGCAGGGCATACCGGATATTGTGACTGGTGGCAAAAGCACGGTAGGGATCCGTATTCCAGCTAATCCAGTGGCTTTAGCTTTGCTAAAGGCAGTGGGAGAGCCATTGGCAGTACCTAGCGCCAATATCTCTGGCGAGATTAGTCCCAAGGAGGCTAATACAGTATACATGGGCCTTAAAGGCAGAATTCCCTTGATTTTAGATGGTGGCTGCTGTAATATTGGAGTAGAGTCTACTATCGTAGACTGCACTGGCAGCGAGCTTGAGATTATCCGGCATGGTGCTATTGCTGATGGTGAGATTATGGCTGTTGCCAAGAATAAGTAAATATAAAATTCAGACATAGATGTCTTTTATCCTATAAGGATAGGCTCTATGTCTTTTTTATTAAATTTTTCTGCAGGTGCCTTTTTATGTATGCTATAATAATTCAGATACTGATTATAGGCATTAGCCTAAAAGGAGCATATTAATTCATGAAAATTGTTATTGGCTGTGACCATGGTGCTTTAGAGCTGAAGGAAACAGTAAAAGAGGTTTTAAAGGAATTCCCAGAGGCAGAGGTTCAGGATATGGGTACATATACTGCTGAGTCTGTGGATTATCCGGAGATTGCAGAAAAGGTGTGCAAGGAAATCGTTAATGGCAGCGCAGAGAAAGGCATTCTTCTTTGCGGTACTGGCATTGGCATTTCCATGGCAGCCAACAAGATTAAAGGCATCAGGGCAGCACTTTGCAGTGATGTATTCTCTGCCCGCATGTCCAGAGAGCATAATAATGCCAATGTACTGGCTATGGGTGGCCGCGTTGTAGGTCCTGGCCCTGCCAGTGAGATTGTTCGTGCCTGGATGACTACTGAGTTTTCCCATGGCGAACGTCATCAGCGTCGCATTGACAAGATGATGGCATTAGAAAATAAATAAGATAATATAATTATCAGGAGGTAGTGTTATGGGTTTAATGGATGATTTAAAGACTGTAGATCCTGAGATTTCAGAGGCAATAAATGCGGAGCTGAACCGCCAGCGCCACAAGCTGGAGCTGATTGCATCTGAGAACATTGTCAGTGAAGCTGTTATGAAGGCTCAGGGCAGTGTCTTAACCAACAAGTATGCAGAGGGTTATCCTGGCAAGAGATACTATGGCGGCTGTGAGCATGTTGATGTGGTTGAGCAGCTGGCTATTGACCGTGCCAAGGAGCTCTTTGGTGCAGGCTATGCTAATGTACAGCCTCATTCTGGTGCCCAGGCAAATATGGCAGTTTTCTTTGCCCTGCTGACTCCTGGTGATACTGTAATGGGTATGAACCTGACTGATGGCGGTCATTTGACTCATGGTTCTCCAGTTAATATGTCTGGTAAGTACTTTAAGATTGTACCTTATGGTGTCAGCGAAAAGACTGAGACTCTTGACTATGATGAGATTCAGAAGATTGCTAATGAGTGCAAGCCAAAGCTGATTGTAGCTGGTGCTTCTGCTTATGCCCGTGTTATTGATTTTGAACGCATGGCAGAGATTGCCCACTCCGTAGGTGCATATCTCATGGTGGATATGGCTCATATTGCCGGCTTAGTAGCTGCAGGCCTTCATCCAAGCCCAGTACCTTACGCTGATGTAGTTACTACTACTACCCACAAGACGCTCCGTGGTCCTCGTGGCGGCTTGATTCTCTGCAAGGATGAGGAATTTGGCAAGCAGTTCAATAAGGCTATTTTCCCTGGTATCCAGGGCGGTCCTCTGATGCACGTTATTGCTGGCAAGGCTGTAGCTTTGAAGGAAGCTTTGTCCCCTGCCTTTAAGGAATACGCACAGCAGATTATCAAGAATACCAAGGCTTTAGCAGATACCCTGCAGGCTAAGGGCTTCCGCATTGTATCTGGCGGTACTGATAATCATCTGATGCTGGTGGATTTAACTAGCAAGAACATCACTGGCAAGATTGCCCAGAATCTTTTAGATGAGGTTGGTATTACTGCTAACAAGAATACCATTCCATTTGAGAAGCTGAGCCCATTTGTTACCAGTGGTATCCGTCTTGGTTCTCCAGCCCTGACTACCAGAGGCTTTAAGGAAGAGGACATGGTAGAGGTTGCTAATATCATTGCTCTGGTACTGGATAATCCAGAGGATGAGGCTGCCCGCCAGGAAGCTCGTACCCGTGTGGATGCATTGTGTGTGAAGTATCCACTTTATGAATAATACATGGTTGTTTTATAAAAGGAGATAATAAAATGGCAGACCTGAAAGTGAACGTTATTGATCATCCGCTGATCCAGCACAAGCTGACTATCCTGCGGAAAAAGGAAACTGGTACAAAGGATTTCCGCCATCTCTTAGATGAGATTGGCATGCTGATGACCTATGAGGTTACCCGTAACTTCCCATTAAAGGATGTGGAGATTGAGACTCCTATCTGCAAGTGCATGGGCAAGGAGCTAGCAGATACCCGTAAGCTGTGTGTTGTACCTATCCTCCGTGCTGGTATTGGCCTGCAGAATGGCGTTGTCAATATGATTCCTACTGCAAAGATTGGCCACATTGGTCTGTATCGTGATCCAGAGACCTTAAAGCCAGTAGAGTACTACTGCAAGATGCCTGCAGATATTAATCAGCGTACCATGCTGGTGGTTGACCCTATGCTGGCTACTGGCGGTTCTTCTGCTGCAGCTCTTACCATGCTGAAGGAAAAGGGCGCTAAGAAGCTCATTCTCATGTGCCTGGTAGCTGCACCTGAGGGTGTTAAGGTTCTCAATGAAGAGCATCCTGATGTGCCTATTTATGTAGCAGCTTTGGATGAGAAGCTCAATGAGCATGGTTATATCGTTCCTGGCTTAGGTGATGCCGGCGACCGTATTTTTGGTACTTTGTAAATTCTATGAGGCGCTTCTTTGAGGTGCCTCATTTTTTTAGAAAAAATCAGGAGGGATTAATATGTTAAGCTTTGAGTACCGCTGCCCAACGGAGATTATCTTTGGCAAGGCAGCTGAGGATAAGACTGCAGAAAAGATTAAGGCCTATGGCGGCAGCAGGGTTTTCATCGTCTATGGCGGTGGCAGTGTAGTTAAAAGCGGCCTTTTAGCCCGCATCCAGAATCAGCTGACAGAAGCAGGCCTGGCTTATGAAGCCTGTGGCGGTGTCCAGCCAAATCCGCTGTTGTCCTTTGCCAGGGAGGCAGTGAAGCAGGCCATTGCTTTTAAGGCAGATTTTATTTTAGCAGTAGGCGGTGGCAGTGTTATTGATACATCCAAGGCTGTAGCTCATGGCGTAGCAACACCAGATACAGATATCTGGGAATACTGGAGCGGTAAAAAGCCTATTACGAAATCTACACCAATCGGTGTAGTGCTGACTATAGCCGCTGCTGGCAGTGAAACCAGCAACTCTGCAGTACTAACCAACAAGGAAATTGGCAAAAAGTGCGGTGCTCATACAGAGCTGAACCGTCCATGCTTTGCCATTATGAATCCTGAGCTTACCTATACTCTGCCCAAATACCAGATTGCCTGTGGTGTAGCAGATATCATCATGCATACCTTGGAGCGTTATATCACCAATGTGGAAGGCAATAGCTTCACTGACCGCATTGCCGAAGAGCTGATGAAAAATGTCATGAAGTATGGCATTGTGGCTATGGCAGACAGGAAAAACTATGAGGCTATGAGCGAAATCATGTGGTGTGGCAGCATATCCCATAACGGTCTTACAGGTCTTGGCAGACCTATGGACTTTGCAGCTCACAAGCTGGGCCATGAGCTGAGCGCTAAATTTAACACAACCCATGGCGCATCTCTTACCATTATGTGGCCAGCCTGGGCTAAGCATGTTTATGAAGACAATCCAGCCCGTTTTGCCCTGTTAGCAGATAAGGTATTCGGCGTAAACTCCGGCACTGCTGAAGAAAAAGCCAGAGCAGCCATCCGCCTTATGACCGAATATTTCAAAGAAAAGCTGTCCCTGCCAGTATGCTTTGGGGAAGCAGAATTCGGACTGCAGGATGATGCAACACTGGAATATTTGGCAGATATGTGCACCAGCGGCGACACCAAAAAGGTAGCCACTTTCCGTCCGTTAGATAAGGCAGAATGCCTGGCAATATATAAATTAGCAAACCATTAAAAGATTAAAGCATAGTTTAATATTGATCATAATAAAGGCTCCGTCATGTTTACTGCTGGCGGAGCCTTGTTATATGTTAATATCCTGTTATATCAGATGAAATATTCAATGGTTTTTTCTGCTGTCAGCAGGGTGTTTTTATTGCCCAGCAGTACAGCCTCTTTGCCCTTAGAAGGTTCCACAGTATCCGTATGGGCAGACAGCAAAATCGGCTTTTGAGCTTCATCACCTGGGAAATAAGCATATATATTGCCAGCTTTATCTATCTTAGGTTCAGTACCCAGTTCCCTGAGCTTAGCCATAAGGCGGCTGGCAATGGCCTGTTCACCCCAGCTAGGGGAATCAAAAGCTATCAGCTCTAAAAATTCCTGTACAGCAGCATCCTGAAGGTTATCTATATATGCCATAATAATCCCTCCCTGAGAAGTGGCAAGTTTAATTCTGACTAATTCAGTATATTATAACACTAATTAATAAAAATATAAAT
>JAFPCE010000270.1 GCA_017390245.1 Selenomonadaceae bacterium | reverse complement strand
GGTGTGTTATTATCATTGAGATTATTGCTGCAGCAGTGGTAGCTCTGGCAGTTGGCGGCTTTGGTGGATACATGGTCCGCAAGCAGGCGGCTGAGAAGCAGATTGGTTCTGCGGAGGAAGAGGCCAGACGTATTGTCAAGGAAGCTGAGGATAAGGGCGAAGCTGCAAAGAAGGAAAAGCTGTTAGAAGCAAAGGATGACGTACATCGTCTCCGTCAGGACTTAGAGCGTGAAATCAAGGAACGCCGCGGTGAACTGCAGCGTCAGGAGCGCCGTTTAGTTTCCAAGGAAGAAAATCTGGATCGCAAGCTGGATTCCGTGGAGAAAAAGGAAGAGGCTATTGCGGCTAAAGAGGCTAAGCTTGACAAGAGCCAAGCTGAAATCAAGGAAATTCATGAAAAGCAGAAGACCGAGCTGGAGAGAATTTCCGGACTTTCTACTGAAGATGCAAAAAACATGCTGTTAACTGAGATTGAATCTGAGCTGAAGCATGAGAAAACCTTAATGATAAAGGAATATGAACAGCAGACTAAGGATGAGGCTGAGAAGAAAGCAAGAAGCATTATTTCTTTAGCAATCCAGCGCTGTGCTGCTGATCATGTAGCAGAAACTACTGTTTCTGTAGTTGCTTTACCAAATGATGACATGAAGGGCCGTATCATTGGCCGTGAGGGACGTAACATCAGGGCTCTGGAGACCTTAACCGGTATTGAGCTGATTATTGATGATACTCCGGAGGCAGTTATCCTGTCTGGCTTTGATCCAGTACGCAGGGAGATTGCCCGTATTGCCCTGGAGAAGCTCATAGCTGATGGACGTATTCATCCAACCAGCATTGAGGAAATGGTTAAGAAGGCACGCCGTGAGGTTGACCAGCGCATCAAGGAAGCTGGCGAACAGGCTACCTTTGAGACTGGTGTCCATGGCTTGCATCCAGAGCTGATTAAGCTGCTGGGCCGTCTGAGATACCGTACCAGCTATGGCCAGAATGTACTGAATCATTCTGTTGAGGTTGCTCACCTGGCTGGCATGATGGCAGCTGAGCTGGGGGTAGATGTTAATCTGGCTAAGCGAGCTGGTCTCATTCATGATATTGGTAAATCCATTGACAGTGAGGTTGAGGGTACTCATGTTACTATCGGTGCAGATATTGCCAAGAAGTACCGTGAGTCCAAGGATGTTATCAATGCCATTGCAGCCCATCATGGTGATGTAGAGCCAAATACAGTTGAAGCTGTACTGGTGGCTGCTGCTGATGCTGTGTCTGCAGCTCGTCCTGGTGCCCGCCGTGAGAGCCTGGAGTCTTACTTGAAGCGTCTGACCCGTTTAGAGGAGATTGCCAAGGACTTCTCTGGTGTTGATAACTGCTTTGCTATTCAGGCAGGCCGTGAAATCCGCGTTATGGTTAAGCCAGAGAAGGTTAGCGATGATGATGCGGTGGTACTGGCTCATGATATTGTTAAGAAGATTGAGTCTGAGCTGGAGTATCCTGGCCAGATTAAGGCTACTATTATCCGTGAGACCCGTGTTGTAGATTACGCAAAATAATTTTGAAAATGAAGGCTGCTTTCGGGCAGCCTTTTTTGCTGCCTGAATCTGGTAAACTGGCAGATGGTTGATAAAAAAGCCGTTAAATGTTATATTAGAAGCGATCAGCATTAATAATATTGATAAAAATATCTGGTAATAGATATTTCGTATAGGTGAGATTATGGATAAGGATGATTTTAAGGCTACAGCTAGTGAGCGCAGTTTAGACAGTGTGCAGCTGGTGGCTTCCATGCTGCTGTGCTTCCCAGAGCTTAGCAAGGTAAGGTTTATGGCAGATTTGTCAGGGGTAAAGCTGTTTTTCAATCTGCCACCAGATATGGACAGCTATGAGGTGAGCAGCAAGCTGGTGAATATAGAGGAAAGTCTGAAGCTCTATTGTGAACTTGAGGGCATTAAGAATGCCAGACCTATGGGAGCTGTCGCAGAGAATGGGGCAACTTTGTATATAGACCTGGAATGCCTTACCCGTGGCAGCATTTCACTGGTGGTGGAGCTGATGCGGGAGTATTTTGGTGAAAAGCTGCTGTGTGAAGCTGCACCAGAGGCGGATGCGGAGCTGGTGGGCATGCAGATGGATTTAATAGATCCCAGGATAGATTTCCTGCGGGATAACCGGGCGGAGGAATCCCTGGTAGGTATCCGTGAGGGTGGCAAGGTGATGGTATTTGCTACTGAAATCTGACAGATGGCATATAGCATATAGAAGAAAACAGAGTGGAGGCTTGCTTTGAGACTTTTAGTTGTGGGTGATGTGGTGGGCCGCTTAGGCCGTAAGGCTTTTGCACGGTACACCAGAGAGCTGAAGGAAAAATATAAAATTGACCTGGTAATAGTGAATGGAGAAAATTCTGCTGGTGGCAAGGGCATCAGCCGTAAATCCCTGGATGAGCTGTACCGGGCTGGAGCAGATATAGTTACCTCTGGCAATCATGTATGGGATAACAGGGAGATAAATGGTTTTATTGACGATGAACCATATCTGGTGCGTCCTGCCAATTATCCTGAGGGAGCTCAGGGCAAGGGCTGGTGCATTTATCCCTTTAAGTCTGCTAATCTGGCTGTGGTGAATATGTCTGGCCGTACCTTTATGCCGGATATGGACTGTCCTTTCCAGAAAATAGAGGAGGTACTGTCTGAAATTGGCCAGGAGGCAGATATTATCCTGCTGGATTTCCATGCTGAGACAACATCTGAGAAGATGGCTATGGGCTTTTATCTTGATGGCCGGGTTCAGGCTGTAGTGGGAACCCACACTCATATTCAGACTGCTGATGAGCGGATTCTGCCACAGGGCACTGCTTATATAACTGACTTAGGCATGGTGGGACC
>JAFPCE010000269.1 GCA_017390245.1 Selenomonadaceae bacterium | reverse complement strand
TGTTATCAAGACTGTGGAGGAGCCTTACCGCAAGGAAGGCGGCCTGGCTATTCTGTCTGGTAACCTGTGTCCTGAGAACGCAGTTGTTAAGGCTTCTGCTGTGGCTGAGGATATGCTGGTATACTCCGGCAAGGCGAAGTGCTTCAGCTCTGAGGAGTCTGCTGTTAATGCTATCATGGATGGCAAAATCGTTGAGGGTGACGTAGTTGTTATCCGCTATGAAGGTCCTAAGGGCGGTCCTGGCATGCAGGAGATGCTGAATCCTACTGCGGTTATTTCCGGACGTGGCCTGAAGGTTGGCCTCATTACTGATGGCCGTTTCTCTGGTGCCAGCCGTGGTGCCTGCATTGGCCATGTTTCTCCAGAGGCTATGGCAGGTGGTCCTATCGCTCTCATTGAGGATGGTGATATCATTGATATTGATATTCCAAACCGCAAGCTGGAGCTCCGGGTTTCTGATGAGGAGCTGGCAAAGCGCAAGGCTAACTGGGTTAAGCCTGAGCCAAAGATTAAGACTGGCTACTTGTCCCGCTATGCCAAGTTAACCACTTCTGCTTCCCGTGGTGCTGTAGTTACTGCTGAGGACTAATAGAGAAAAGAAAGATAAAAGAAGGATATTACATGCATATTGTGTTAATAGAGCCGGAGATTCCTGGTAATACTGGCAATATTGCCCGTCTGTGTGCGGCAACTGGCATTGAGCTGCATCTGGTAAAGCCACTGGGATTTTCCATTGATGACAAGCATTTAAAGCGTGCTGGCCTGGATTACTGGAATCTGGTAAAGGTTCATGTTCACGAGAATTTTTCTGAGGTGCAGGCTATGTATCATGGCCACAAGTTTCATTACTGTACTACTAAAGCACCTCGTGCTCATTCTGATGCTGAATTTGGCCCAGATGATATGCTGGTATTTGGCAAGGAGACTGCTGGTATCCCTGAGGATATCTTAAAGGCTAACTGGGAAAGCTGTATCCGCATTCCTATGATAGAGGGTGCACGTTCTCTGAATCTGTCTAATTCTGCTGCTATTGTGGCTTATGAGGCTATGCGCCAGCAGGATTATGTGCAGCTGCAGCAGGTTGGTCCTGGTACCAGAACTTGATTTTAGCTATTTGCCAGCGGTTTATGCTTTGGTTACCTGCCGGACATTTTGTTTGCTGTTAAGAGCTCAAACAGGCAGTTGTCCGCCTGGCAGCCTGTGATTTAGTACAAAATTGGTTAAAGTAAAAAAAATATTACTGAAATTATATTTATGGAGGAATTTTTTCTATGAGTAAGATTGTTATTGGTCACAAGAATCCTGATACTGATTCTATTTGTTCCGCTTTAGGTTATGCAGCTTTGCTCAGCGCTAAGGGCGAGGATGCTGTTGCCTGCCGCTGTGGCGAGGTTAGCAAGGAGACTCAGTATGCTCTTGATTATTTCAAGGTGGCTGCTCCTAAGTTTATTGAGAAGGTAGAAGAGGGCCAGGAAGTATTTATGGTTGACCATAATGAGTTCCCACAGGCTGTTGACGGCATTGAGAGTGCTGCTCTCCAGGGTATCATCGACCATCATAAGATGGATTTGCACACTGCCAGCCCTATGTTCATTCATACTGAGGCTGTTGGCTGTACTGCTACCATCGTTTCCAACATGCACTGGTGCCAGGGCGTAGAGATGGCAAAGGAGACCGCAGGCCTGCTGTTATCTGCTATTATTTCTGATACTCTGCTGTTTAAGTCTCCTACCTGCACTGAGAAGGACAAGAAGACTGCTGCTAAGTTAGCTGAGATTGCTGGTGTTGACCTGAATGCTTATGGCATGGAAATGCTGAAGGCTGGTGCTGGTGTTGGTGATATGACTCCTGCTGAGATTGCCAAGAATGACTCCAAGCCATTTACCTTTGGCAAGTACAAGGCTATTGTGAGCCAGATTTCTGTTATGGATCCTGCTGAGGTTATGGCGCTGAAGGATTTGCTTCTTGTTGCTATGAGCAATATGTGCAAGCATGAGGGATATGATCTTAGCCTGGTTATGGTTACTGATATTATGAATGAATCTACTGACCTTCTGTATGTTGGTGAGCCAAAGCAGCTTTTAGCTGATGCCTTTGGCAAGGCTGCTGATGGTGACTGCATGCATCTCCCTGGTGTTGTATCCAGAAAGAAGCAGATTGTGCCACAGCTGACTGAGGCTGCTGCAAAGCTCTGATAAGCTGGTTTAACCTAATCCGCATTCATCCGCCACCTCTATAGGTGGCGGATGAATGCGGGTGTGGCGAATTTACGCAAGTAATTGAGCCATACGATTTGCCTTTTGTAGCTATTAGTGATATATTCAGTAGTATAAAGATAAAAGGTATGATTATAATATGCAATTAGATAATAATAATCATTCGGTGTTCTTGATGTATTACCATCTTGTTTTGGTAGTGAAATGTCGCCGCAAGGTATTCACGGACCGAATGAGCGAGTATGCAAAAGATATATTTGTTCGTATAGGTTCTTCGTATAATATAACGCTTGAAGAATGGAACCACGATTGCGACCATGTGCATATTATGTTCCGTGCACATCCAAATTCAGAATTATCAAAGTTTATCAATGCGTATAAAAGTGCCAGTTCACGGCTCATCAAGAGGGATTTTCCTGAAGTGCGGCAAAAGCTCTGGAAGGAAATGTTTTGGTCGAGAAGCTTTTGTCTTTTGACAACTGGCGGCGCGCCGATTGAGGTCATAAGAAAGTATATTGAAAGCCAGGGCAGGTGATTTAGATGAACAAGGCATATCGCTACAGGTTGTACCCGACAAAAGAACAGCAGATTATGTTTGCCAAGACCTTTGGCTGTGCCAGATTCATCTACAATAAGATGCTCGGCGACCGTCTTGCCCATTACAAGGAAACTGGCAAGAAGCTAAACAATACGCCGGCACAGTACAAGTCTGAATATCCTTGGCTGAAAGAGGTGGACAGCCTGGCACTTGCCAATGTCCAGCTGAACCTGAACAGGGCATATAACAATTATTGGAACAACCGTAAGCATTTTGGCAAGCCTCGCTTCAAGTCAAAGAAGAAAGATCATTGCTCGTATTCTACGAACAATCAGAAAGGCTCAGTCAGGCTGGAAGGCGACAAGGTAAAGCTGCCAAAGGTCGGCTGGGTGAAAATCCGCCTGCATCGCCCGCTTATGGAAAACAGTGTTATAAAGACTGTAACCATAAGCAAGAAAGCTTCCGGAAAATATTACATCAGTATCTTGGTGGAGTATGAAAACCAAATACTCCCTATCATACCGAAGAATTTTCTTGGGCTGGATTTTGCGATGCACGGACTTTATGTTGCCTCTGATGAGGATGATGCCGGATATCCTGATTTTCTGCGCAAAAGCGAGCGAAAGCTGGCAAAGGCACAGCGCAAGCTTTCTAAAAAGCAGAAGAAAAGCCATAACAGGGAAAAGCAACGAAAACGTGTGGCTATTATCCATGAGAAAATTGCCAACCAGAGAAGTGATTTTCTGCACAAGAAAGCACGTTATCTTGCCGACCGCTATGATGCAGTCGGCGTGGAGGATATCTGTGTTCAGGCGATGGCGAAGCGCAAGAAGGGCGGCAAGTTCAGTTTTGGCAAATCCGTAGCGGATAATGGCTGGAACAAGTTTGTAAATATCTTGGAGTACAAGCTTGCTTGGCAAGGCAAGACTCTCATCAAGATAGACAAGTGGTATCCGAGCAGCCAGCTTTGCCATGTCTGCGGTTATCAGAACGCCGAGACGAAGGCTTTGTCGGTGCGTGAATGGACGTGCCAAAAATGCGGCACGCATCATAACCGTGACAAAAATGCAGCAATAAATATCAGGGAAGAAACAAGGCGTGTGGATATGAACGCCTGATATTGGTCATAAAATACCGTGGGACGCACGGAAATCTACGCCTGTGGAGATTATGTAAGACGCAGCAGTCCCTTTTCGGAGGAGCTGATGTGCTGTTCTCGTTGAAGCAGGAAGCTCCCACCTCTATAGGTGGGAGTACGTTCACAGAACAGCTAGAGTACAAGGGATTGAGTGAAAAAGAGTTTGCTGCAAAAATGGGATTGTCTGATATGTATGCTAGTCAGTTAATAAATGGAACTATGCAGCTTACTGATGATATTGCTGCTAGTTTAGAAGCGGTGTTAGGAATACCGGCACGATTCTGGCATAAATTAGAGGCAGAATATCGTGATACCATATTGAAGGTGAATGCTGAAAATGCAAAGACTGATGGCAAAATAGCTGGTAAATGGGTTCCTAATAATTATGGAACATTGAAGGCTGCTGAGGTATAGAATAGCGAATAAAAAATATACCTTTGTTATTCCAGTACGTTGGCGTTGAGGAAAATATTTTTGCCAATCATAAGTCTGAGCTGATTTATGAGCTGGAAGACAAGCCACCGGTGCAGGAGGCATTTTTTGCTGCTTTTCAGCATTTGCTGGCAATTTTTGTGGCGATTATTACACCGCCACTTATTATTGCAGGTGCGCTGCAGCTTGATTTGGAAACTACCAGTTTTCTGATTTCCATGGCTTTACTGGCTTCTGGTGTTTCAACCTTTGTGCAATGCTATAAATTTGGGCCTGTTGGCTGTGGGCTTTTGTGTATCCAGGGTACATCATTTTCATTTATCTCACCTATTATTGCTGCCGGTTTAGCAGGTGGTTTGCCAGCTGTCTTTGGTGCAGTTATTGCTGGTTCTACTGTAGAAATGGTGGTTAGCCGCATTTTAAAGTATACTCAGAAGATTATTACACCGCTGGTTTCTGGTATCGTGGTTACTTTGATTGGTTTGAGCTTGATTAAGGTTGGTGTTATTTCCTGTGCTGGTGGCTTTGGCGCAAAGGCCGACGGTACTTTCGGTTCTATGGAGAACTTGGGACTGGCTGCCCTGGTTATCGTATTGATTTTGCTTTTTAACCGCAGCCAGAACAAGTACCTGCGCATGAGCTCCATTGTTATTGGTCTCCTGGTGGGCTTTGTGGTTTCTTATTTTATGGGCCGTGTTGATTTTGGTCAGATTCAGAGCTACGGCGGCTTGAATATTCCTGTGCCATTCCAGTATGGCATTAGCTTTGATCCATCTGCTATTATTGGTCTTGGCTTGGTATATCTCATTACAGCTATTGAGGCTTATGGTGATATTACAGCTAATTCCCTGATTTCTGGCCAGACTATTGAAGGAGAGCAATTCCAGAAACGTGCTTCTGGCGGTATTCTGGCTGATGGCTTTAACTCTCTGCTGGCTGGCTGCCTGAATTCATTTCCAAATTCTATTTTCGCCCAGAATAATGGTATGATTCAGCTGACTGGTGTAGCTTCTCGTTATGTTGGTTTCTTCATCGCTGGTATTCTAGTCCTTTTAGGACTGTTTCCTGCAGTAGGCAAGATTTTCTCTCTGATTCCTGATCCAGTGCTGGGAGGCGCTACCCTTTTGATGTTTGGTACTGTGGCAGCTGCCGGTATCAAGATTATTGCTACTCAGAAAATGAACCGCAAGGCAGTGCTGGTTATGGCTATAAGCTTTGCCTTTGGTTTGTCTGTGGAAATGGTGCCAGATGTGCTGCAGCAGTGCCCGCCAATCATTTCCAGTATCTTCTCTTCTGGTATAACTACTGGTGGTGTAGCAGCAATTCTGGCTAATATCTTTATCCAGATTAAGGAATAAGCGATTAGTTTCAGGTTTTAGTATATCATTTAAATAATATGGCAATAAAAGCGGCCATCAGCGTGTCTTTTGTAAGAGACAGGCTGGTGGCCTTTTATGTTGTGTTCTTTAATTTTCAGGATGCTATAGCATGATATTTATATGGTGTTATAAAATTTTTATAGTACTATATGCATTGCTTTTATTAGATGCTTATTCTGTCTGGCCATGGTATTCTACGGAGCGGATTTCTTTTATCTTATTGTGCTCATCTACCATGACTACAGTTGGCTTGTAGGCTTTTGCTTCGTCCTCATTGAAGAAGGCGTAGGCCATAATGATGACTATATCACCAGGCTGGACGCAGCGGGCTGCTGCACCGTTGAGGCAGATGACACCAGAACCGCGGGGGCCGGGAATGGTATAGGTTTCCAGGCGGGCACCGTTATTGTTGTCTACTACCTGGACACGTTCATTGGGAAGTATATGGGCTTTTTCCATGAGTTCTTCGTCGATGGTGATGCTGCCCATGTACTGGAGATTGGCTTCAGTGACAGTGGCGCAATGGATTTTGGATTTCAAGAGATTTAAAATCATGTTTTATTTACCTCCGAAAATTGTGTTGTCAATAAGGCGGGTGCTGCCAATTTTTACTGCCAGGGCCAGGATGACTGGCTCAGTGACGGTTTCAATTGGTTCTAAACCTGGGTAGGTATAGATTTCTACATAATCGATGGTGGCGTTTGGCTCAGACTGGATGGTTTTAATGGCTATGGCCTTTAATGCGCTGGTGCTATGCTGGCCTGCCTCAAAGGCTATTTTGGCTGCCTGTAAGCTGCGGGAGAGTACCAGGGCTGCTTCTTTTTCAGCAGGGGATAGATACTGGTTTCTGGAGCTTCTGGCCAGGCCGGTTTCTTCACGGACAATTGGTACCATGTTGACCTCAACGTTCATGTTCAGGTCTTCTACAAAGCGGCGGATAACAACTACCTGCTGGGCATCCTTCTGTCCGAAGAAGGCTTTGTCAGCACGGGAAAGGTTCATAAGCTTGGTTACAACAGTGGCCACGCCGCGGAAATGGCCTGGACGCTGGCCACCGCACAGCTTATGGGTGAAGTCACCTTCTACATTGACATAGGTGCAATAGCCCTGTGGGTACATGGCTGATGGTTCTGGATGAAATACTGCGTCTACGTTGACGCTTTCCAGTTTCTTGCAGTCGGCTTCAAACTGGCGTGGGTAGGCATCGTAGTCTTCGTTTGGGCCAAACTGGACTGGGTTAACAAAGACGGAGGCGATGACTACGTCGCAGTTTTCTTTGGCGGTGCGCATGAGGGTGAGGTGGCCTTCGTGTAAGGCGCCCATGGTTGGGACAAGGCCGATGGTTTTGCCGGCATCCTTCTGGGATTTTGCGTAGGTTTTGATATCGTCTATGGTGCGTAAAATTTTCATATTAATGTTCCTTTCTTAATAAATATTATTTTCATTCGCCACAGAATATACCACACGCCACCACGCTTTCGCTGCAAGAAATTACCTAGCGGTACTAAGCTCTGACTGCGCTAAAGCTTGTCAATCGTTAAGTACCAAGGAAATTTATGCGCTGGCTTAGGGTATATGTCTGTGGCTCTTCATTATGTAGTGGCTAAATTGTACAAGTAAGTATTTTCAATTAACCTTAATAGACTCTAGGGATGGGGCAGCTTTTTTGGCAAAGTAGTTGGCGAAGATGCTGCCGGCTACGTTGTGCCAGACGCTGAAGATGGCTCCGGGGATGGCTGCAGCTGGGTTAAAGTACATTACTGCCAGGCTGACGGCCATGCCGGAATTTTGCATGCCTACTTCGATGGCTACAGTGCGGGAGGCTCTGGAGTCTAAATGGCACAGCTTGCTCATAGCAAAGCCCAAGGCCATGCCAAAGCCATTATGGATTATCACGATGGTGGCCATGGTGACGCCTATGTCTTTAAGACTGCTGCTGGACAGCGCCACTACGCAGCCTACTAAGAGGACAATGCAGGCTACAGATACCAGTGGCATGGCAGGCATGACCTTATTGACCTGTTTTTCAGCAAAGTGGTGCAATGCCAGGCCCAAGAGAACAGGGGCTAAGACCATCTGGGCTATGGACAGCATCATGGCTGTAAAGGATATATTCAGCCATGCTCCAGCCAGAAGCCAGGTTATAGCAGGTGTTACAACTGGGGCCAGCAGGGTGGTGGTCATGGTCATGGCTACAGAGAGGGCAACATCACCTTTTGCCAGATATGCCATGACATTGGAGGCTGTACCTCCTGGGCAGGCTCCTACCAGAATTACGCCAATAGCCAGCTCTGGTGGCAGATTAAAGGCTTTTACCAGTGCCAGTGCTACTAGCGGCATAATAAGAAACTGGGCCAAGACGCCAATCATTACCTGCCGTGGCTTTTCCAGCACCTTGCGGAAGTCTGTTACCCTTAGTGTCATGCCCATGCC
>JAFPCE010000268.1 GCA_017390245.1 Selenomonadaceae bacterium | reverse complement strand
GGGTGCTGTTATGGAGTCCCTCGGTACTCGTAAGGCTGAGCTCTCCAACATGACTGAGGTTTCCGGCTACATGCGCATGGAGTTCATTATTCCAGCCCGTGGCCTGATTGGTTTCCGTTCTGAGCTTTTAACTAATACCAAGGGTAATGGTATCATGAACCACGTATTTGCTGGTTATGTGCCATACAAGGGCGATATTCCAGGCCGTGTACGTGGTTCTCTGGTGGCTTTTGAGCAGGGTGAGACTACTGGTTATGGTATCTTCTCCTTACAGGACCGTGGTACTATGTTTATCTCTCCAGGCCAGGCTGTTTACGAAGGTATGATCGTTGGTGAGAATGCCCGTGAGATGGATATTGATATTAATCCATGTAAGGCAAAGCACGTTTCTAACATGCGTACTTCTTCCTCTGACGAAGCTATCCGTCTGACTCCTCCAAAAATCTTAAGTCTGGAGCAGGCTATTGAGTACATTAACCAGGATGAGCTGGTTGAGGTTACTCCAGATAGCATCCGTTTGAGAAAGAGCATCCTTGACAGAACTGTACGTGGACGTGCTAGCAAGAATGCCCGTAAATAATGTTGAATAAATAGGTCTTTTGTTGTATTTTACAAAGCAGGCAAAAAATATTATAATGTCAGCAGGATTTAAATATTTTGTGTCGAATGCTTCCAATTACATAACAATCTGTTAGGGGCAGATTGGGAATCATTCGGAATTATAACAATACATAATTTGCTTGTTTGGAGGCGGACATCGTGGGGTTATTGGATAAAATTAAAAAAATAGGTGACATGATTGTTCCTTATAGTGAAGATGAACTTACTGAGGTTGAAGAGTGGATTGAGGAAGAGGAAGCTGAAGCAGCTGATACTTCTGCTGTCAGCCAGCAGAAGGTTGTTGGCGGCCAGCCAATGAATTCCTTTACCACTGCTCAGACCTATCAGCGTCCTAAGCTGACTCCAGTTGCTGGTGGTAAGGCACATGAGGAAATGCGCATTAAGCTGTTTAAGCCGGAGAATTTTGATAATGTTTCCGTTATTGCTGATGCTTTAAAGGCAAAGAGCTCTGCTATTGTTAACTATGAGCGTTTAGAGCTTGCTGAGCAGCGCCGTATCTGCGATTTCCTGAATGGCGTATGCTATGTACAGAACGGTGAGGTTCAGCGCATCACTGCTACCATGGTATTGTATGTACCAAATGGCGTAGACATTGATAAGGTTGCTCCTGTTCAGCCTGCAGCATACTGATTATTAGTTGGTAAAAGCCAGCTGTCCATAGTGACAGCTGGTTTTTTGTGCATATTTTGAGGTGATGTTATGGGAAGAATAATTGGCTTATTCCTGGCTATCTGTATATTTTTCGTAAATACGGCTGGAGCAGCTACTAAGGAGAAGGAAGCAGAAAATGCTTATCTGACCTATGCCTGTGCTCTGGCAGACACCATGGCCTATAATACAGTGCTTTCCTCTACAGTGCGGGATTTGCTGGTTAAGAGAGGCTGGGAGATAGATACCTTCCGCCACAATGACAGCAGAGCAGAAACCAATTTTATCCTAGTGAAGCATAAGAGTCCTGTAACAGGCCAGATAATTATGATGGTGGCAGTGCCTGGGACGGAGAAGTCCAAGGATGCTGAGGTGGATTTACGCTTTGGCAAGGTGTTGTTTGGGGGCAGTGATGTCGAGGGCTTCAAGGCAGCTGCCAATACAGCAGAAACTGTCAGCACAGACCCTATGGTACACCGGGGCTTTAATGATTACACCATGACAGCCTTTTTCCTGCCTCGTGAGGACAGCAAGACTGGGGCAGATGTGCTGAGAAATTTTGCCATGCCGGAAAATACCCATCTCTACATTACAGGCCATAGCCTGGGTGGTGCGGTAGCTACAATTTTAGGGGCACGGCTGCTGGCTTTAGGAGTACCGGCAGACCAGTTTACAGTAGTAACCTTCGGTGCGCCGGCAGTGGGAAACCAGGCCTTTGCAGACGCCTATGGCAGCAAGCTGGATCTTCAGCGCTATACCATTGGCGGTGATCCTGTTAAGGGGGCTTTGCAGGTGCTGAAATCTGGCTATGTACAGTTTGGCAATGAAGGGAAATGGCAGAGAAATGAAAATTCTGTCCGTTTCAGCCATGCCATGTCTGAGTACCTGGATGCAGGCATCAGAAATTATTATGATGTGATAACTGAAGGAGAGCTGACAGAAAAGAAAATGCTGGAGCTCAGGCACCCTGAGGGAAGCCTCACTAAACAGCCAGCCATCAGCTATGGCAGAATTAGCAGCAAGAACAAAATCTATTTTGCACCTGTAAGCATCAAGCTGGATGATAATATTGCCAATGATGCAGCCTACATGAAGGTGGTGGCTGCTGATGTGATTGGCTCTAATTTTAATAAGCTGGTGCAGGGAGAAAACATGGAGGCTGCTGCAGGGAAAAGGCCTGGCAATACTGACGATGAAGCTGAGCAGGAACTGGATGCTGTTTTCCAGCATTGCAATCTGGCCAGTGAAGCGGGCTGTGATACTGTAGCAATGGTTAAAATCAATGGCAAGGCTGACAGAAACAAAAAGAATCTGTACCAGCTGTCAGTAGAAACCAGCTTTTACAACACTGAGGGACAGCTGCTGGCTAATATGAGTGCCAACAGCTCCACAGATGATATCAGTCCGATTGAGGCTGTTCTGTACAGCGCCGGCCGTATTAGTGATGTCATTGCAGGGGAGCAGCTTAAGGGCACCTTAAACAAATAAAGATTAATATAGTTAATTCAGGCTTCGGCATCAGGCTGAGGCCTTTTGTTTTACTTGTTTTCTTTATTTTTTTACATTTTTCCTTTATAATTATTTAATACAGGTTTTGAGGAGGAAAGGGAAATGGAGCGTTTGCAAAAGCTGATTAGTCAGGCTGGTGCAGCCTCCCGCCGGGAAGCAGAAAGAATGATTCTGGCAGGCAGGGTGGCAGTGGATGGTGTAACCATTACTGAACTGGGAGTGCAGGCTGACATTAATATGTCAGTGTTTACTTTTGATGGCAAGCCCATAAAAATTGAGAAAAAACGGCTGTATTTCCTTTTAAATAAACCTAAAGGCTATATTTGTGCTGTTAAGGATGACAGAGGCAGAAAGACGATTATTGACTTGTTTCCAGAGGTAAAGGAATATATTTACCCGGTAGGCAGGCTGGACTACGATACTGAAGGTCTGCTGTTAGTAACCAATGATGGTGAGTTGATGAATGGCCTGCTGCATCCCCGCTATGAGGTAAATAAAACCTATATTGCCAAGGTGGAAGGTGTGCCAAGGCCTGCAGATATCCAGGCCTTGAGGGAAGGCGTTATGCTGGAGGATGGCAGAACTGCTCCAGCTAAGGTGCGGCTTTTGCCTAAGCGCAATAATCAGACAGATAAATGGAGCAGAGTGGAGCTGACTATCCACGAGGGCCGGAACCGGCAGGTGCGCCGTATGCTGGCAGCAGTGGGGCATCCTGTTATGGAGCTAAAGCGTGTGGCCTTTGCAGGGCTTGATTTAAAGGGAGTTATCCCAGGTAAATACAGAGCCCTGCAAAAGGAGGAGCTGGCCATGCTGCAGCGGCTGGCTGGCAGGAAGTAATTCTTGTTTTCTTTGCCAGAGCTTAAGAGATTATAGTATGGCAGGAACTAACATAATAGCTAAGCTAATAGTACAGAGGGCTGTAAATAATACATAATAGATATAAGGAGCTTATAGCTTTATGGATAAAATTGTGGTAATTGGCGCTGGACCTGCAGGTATGATGGCTGCTATTAAGGCAGCGGAAAACGGTGCCCAGGTAACAATTCTGGAGAAAATGTCTCTGCCAGGCAGGAAGATGCGCATTACTGGCAAGGGACGCTGTAACATCACCAATGTGGCAGAAGTCCCTGAGCTCATTAAGAATATTCCCGGTAACGGCAAGTTTTTAAACAGCTGCATTCATGCCTATGATAATGAGGATGTCCAGTACTTCTTTAAGGGGCTGGATGTACCCATTAAGGTAGAGCGGGGTGGCAGGGTTTTTCCTGTCAGTGACAAGGCCCAGGATGTGGTGGATGCCAT
>JAFPCE010000267.1 GCA_017390245.1 Selenomonadaceae bacterium | reverse complement strand
CAGGATGTGGTGGATGCCATGGTAAACCAGCTGCATCAGCTGGGAGTGAAGCTTTACACAGATACTCAGGTAACGGATATTATGGTGGCTGATGGCAAGGTGGGAGGCGTGCGCTGCAAGGAGGGACAGATTTTCCCTGCAGAAGCAGTTATCCTGGCTACTGGCGGCGCATCCTATCCCAAGACAGGCTCAACAGGTGATGGCTACAAAATGGCGAAAAAGCTGGGACATCACATTACAGATATTCTGCCGGCTTTAGTGCCACTGGAGACTGAGGATGACTGGGTAAAGGAGCTGACAGGACTTGCTTTAAAGAACGTGAAGGCCACCTTGCTGGATGATGGCAAAAAGGTAGTGGATTACTTCGGGGAAATGCTGTTTACTCATTTTGGCGTCAGCGGTCCTATTATTTTATCCATGAGTCGTGTGGCAGCACAGCTTTTAAAGCAGGACCATTTTTTAGAGCTGGAGCTGGACTTAAAGCCTGCTCTTTCTATGGAACAGCTGGATGCCAGGCTTTTGCGTGATTTTACAAAATACCAGCGGAAGAGCATTAAAAACGGCATGCAGGATTTGCTGCCCAGCCGGCTGATTGAGCCAGTTTTAGATGCTGCCTATCTTGAGCCAGAGTGGATGGTTAACAGCATTACCAAGAAGGAACGCTATAAGCTGGCGCAGATTTTAAAGGGCCTGCCAATGGTTATCAGCGGTACCAGGCCTATTGCTGAGGCTATTGTTACTGCTGGGGGTGTTTCCGTCAAGGAAATCAATCCCAAAACCATGGAATCAACCCTGGTAAAAGGTTTATTTTTTGCTGGTGAGGTTGCTGATGTGGATGGCTATACTGGAGGCTTTAACCTGCAGGCGGCCTTTTCCATGGGAGCGGCAGCAGGCAACTGGAGCGTCTGGCTGGATGAATAAGGTTAAGGATGTGGAATAAATATGGCAAATAAGACTATAGAGCATGTGGAAAAGGGTCTCAGAGGCACTCTGGTGATTCCTGGTGATAAATCAGTATCCCATCGCAGCGTGATGCTGTCTGCTTTAGGAGATACACCTGTACATATAACTAATTTTCTGCCTTCAGCAGACTGCCTTTCAACTGTAGGTGTTATGCAGGCTTTAGGAGCTAAGGTGGATATTCATAGTGAAACGGAGCTGACGGTGCAGGGTAATGGCCTCCATGGCCTGCAGGAGCCGGAGACCATTCTGGATGCAGGCAATTCTGGTACTACCCTGCGGCTGATGATGGGCATGCTGGCACCACAGAAATTTGTTTCAACCTTTACTGGTGACAGTTCCTTGCATAAAAGGCCTATGGGCCGGGTTATCAAGCCATTAACTGCCATGGGAGCAAAGCTGGCAGGCAGGGCTGGCAACACCAAGCTGCCTATTACTGTTATTCCAGCTGATAAACCATTGCAGGGTATTACCTATGAAATGCCAGTGGCCAGTGCTCAGGTGAAATCTGCCATACTTCTGGCAGGCCTCTTTGCCCAGGGCACTACCACTGTAGTTGAGCCATATAAATCTCGTAATCATACAGAGCTGATGCTGGAATCCTTTGGGGTTAAGCTTGATTACAAGGACAATGCTATCAGCATCCAGGCTCAGGATAAGCTAACAGCACCAGAGGAACTGATTGTACCTGGTGATATCAGCTCAGCAGCCTTCTGGCTGGTGGCTGGTTCGATTATACCTGGCAGTGATTTGCTGCTGCAGAATGTAGGCATCAATGAAACCCGTACTGGCATCATTGATGTACTGCTGACTATGGGAGCAGACATTACTATGGAAAACCAGCGCAATAGTGGCAGTGAGCCTGTAGCAGATATCAGAGTACGTTATGCTAAGCTGCATAGCACCAGCTTCGGAGCTGACATTATGCCCCGGCTTATTGATGAAATTCCAGTTATCACTGTGGCAGCTATGTTTGCTGAAGGTGATACTGTTATTACAGGTGCGGGGGAGCTGCGGGTAAAGGAAACTGACAGAATCCAGGCCATCAGCGACCAGTTTAATAAGCTGTGTCCATGTATTGAGGCTCAGCCAGAGGGACTGGTTATTCATGGCTCTGATTCTAATAAGTGGCAGCAGGCAAAGTGCTTCAGCTATGACGATCACCGCATTGCTATGTCTCTGGCTATTGCCGGCATAGCAGGTGCAGGTGTAGAGATAGAGGAGCCTGACTGTGTCAGAATTTCCTATCCAGATTTTTATCAGCAATTAGAAGCTTTATGTAAGTAAATTTTTATAAATGGCCTTGGGCCGGAAAAGAGGAAAATTAATGGGTAAATTAGTAGTAGCAATTGATGGTCCTGCAGGAGCTGGCAAGAGCACAGTAGCAAGAATTGCCGCAGAAAAGCTGGGCTATACCTATATCGATACTGGCGCTATGTACAGAGCAGTTGCCTGGAAGGTTCTGCAGACAGGCAAGGCTGTAACAGATGCTCTGATAGTAGATGTAGTGAAGGATATTGAGGTACTGCTGGAATATAAGAACGATAAGACCTATGTATATGCTGATGGCCAGGATATTACTGGTGAAATCCGCACACCAGAGGTTACAGGCATTGTTTCCCAGGTGGCAGCTTTAGGTCCTGTAAGAGAAAAGATGGTAGATTTACAGCGGAAAATGGCAGAAAAGGGCGGCGTATTAATGGACGGCAGGGATATTGCTACCAATGTACTGCCAAATGCTGATGTTAAGCTGTTCTTAACTGCTTCCATTGAAGAGAGAGCAAGACGCCGTTTCAAGGAAATGCAGGAAAAAGGCTATGATGTAAAGCTGGAGGAGCTGCAGGCTGATATTGCAGCCAGAGACAAGGCTGATAGTGAAAGAGAAATTTCTCCTCTGGTTCAGGCTGAGGATGCAGAGCTGTTAGATACCAGTGATATGTCCATTGACCAGGTAGTAGAAGCTATTTTAGCTAGATGCAGGTGATAATATGTTTTATAAAATCTTAAAGGTTATCTTCAGGTTTACCTTTAATCTGCTTTTTTCACCAAAGGTTATTGGTGCGGAAAATGTGCCGAAGGAAGGTGCCATGATTATGGCAGCCAACCACATGAGCAACTGGGATCCGCCTATTTTAGGTACATATCTGCCTAGAACTGTGGGATACATGGCTAAAGAAGAGCTGTTTAAGCCAGCTATTGCCGGGGCGATTATAAAGAGCCTGAATGCCTTTCCGGTAAAGCGTGGTGCATCCGACCGTGGTGCTATTAAAATGGCCTTGAATATTTTAAAGAAGGGCTTGTGCCTGGGGATTTTCCCAGAGGGAACACGCAGCAGAGACGGCAAGCTCCACAAGGCTCAAGCCGGCGTATCTCTCATTGCGGCTATGAGCAAAGCACCAGTTGTGCCTACAGCATTGATTGGCACTAATAAAATCTGGAGCAAGGAAGAAAAATTTCCACAGCTGACTATAGTTTTCGGTGAGCCAATATATTATGAAGGAAAAAGCAACGATAAGGCCGCTTTAGAAGAGTTTTCCCAGGAAATTATGAAAAAAATTGAAAATTTGATAAAATTACATAGCAAATGCTAAAAAAAGATGGTATACTATTGTAGTATGTTAGTACACCTTTAAGGTTTGCAAGGAGGAATTACCGTGATGGAGGTTCTGTTAGCTGAAAATCTGGGCTTCTGTTATGGAGTTAAGCGTGCTATTCAATTAGCAGAGGACGCAGCCTCCCTAGCCAAGGATGCCTTTACTCTCGGACCAATCATCCACAATCCTCAGATGGTAGCTAAGCTGGCAGAAGAGGGTGTTGGCAAGATTGATTCATTAGATGAGCTTGACAGTGGTACGGTGATTATTCGTTCCCATGGTGTAGGCCCATCTGTATATGAGAAAATTGAGCAAAAGGGACTGCATACCATAGATGCCACCTGTCCTCATGTGCTGAAGGCACAGCGTTCTGCCAAGGAACTGGCTGAGGCAGGGTATCAGGTAGTTATAGTAGGGGATAAGAATCACCCAGAGGTGAAGAGTATTCTGCAGTGGGCAGGGGAAGGCTCTGTTGCTGTCAACGATGAGACAGAGGCAGAAGCACTGCCAGCTATGCGCAGGATAGGCGTTGTATCCCAGACTACATTTTCCAGTGCTAAGTTTAAGAGCATTGTCATGGTGCTTCTGGATAAGTCACTGGAGGTTAAAATCATGCGTACAATATGTACGGCCACAGATCAGCGCCAGTCAGCAGCAGTGAAGCTGGCTCAGGAAGTTGATTTCATGATTGTCATTGGTGGCAGAAACAGTGCCAATACCACAAGGCTGGCCCAGCTTTGTGCAGAAAAGTGTAAAACATACCACATTGAAACAGCTGATGAAGTCTGTGACGAGTGGTTTGCAAATAATAAAAAAATTGGTATCACAGCGGGAGCATCTACTCCTGACTGGATTATCAAGGAGGTTTACAAGAAGTGTCAGAAGAAATGAACATGGCAGCTTTATTAGCAGCAGAAGAAGAATCTATAAAGGAGATAAATGAGCACGATTTAGTCGATGCGACTGTCGTTGCAGTTAATGATAACGAAGCTATCGTTAATGTTAAGGGTAACAAGAACGATATTCCAGTTGCAAAGCATGAGCTTGCTGATCCAGCTCCAGAGTCCGCTAAGGACGTTGTTAAGGTTGACGACGTTATTGAGGTACTGGTTGTATCCAAGGGCGGCGAGTATGGCCTTACCGTTTCCAAGGTAAAGGCTGACCGTCTTGCTTCCTGGAAGGAATTAGATGGTATCGTAGAGAAGGGCGAGCCTGTTGACGCTGAGATTACTCAGGTTGTTAAGGGCGGTTTAGTTGCACGCGTTCAGGGCGTTCGTGCATTTATCCCTGCATCCCAGGTTGCTCTTCACTATGTTAAGGAATTAGATGGCTATGTTGGCCAGACTGTTAAGGCTCTTCCTATTGAGTTAGATATCCGCAAGCAGCGTCTCGTTCTCTCCCGCCGTCAGGTATTGGAGACTGAGCGTGAGGCTAACCGCACAAAGGTATTTGAGACTGTACATGAGGGCGATGTAGTAGAGGGTACTGTTAAGCGTCTGGTTGACTACGGTGCATTCATCGATATCGGTGGTGTAGACGGTTTAGCTCATATTTCCGACCTTTCCTGGAGCCGCGTAAGAAAGCCAGCTGATGTGTTAACTGAGGGCCAGAAGCTTGACGTTAAGATTAAGAGCATCGATGCTGAGTCCGGCCGTATTTCCCTCTCCGTTAAGGAGACTATGCCAGATCCATGGTTAGAGAAGGCTGAGAAGTATCAGGAGGGTTCTATCATTTCCGGTACTATCATCAAGTTAACTGACTTTGGTGCATTCATGGAGATTGAGCCAGGCTTTGATGGTCTCATTCCTATGGGTGAGCTTGCAGCTAAGCGCATTAACCGTGCAGATGAGGCTGTTGAGCTGAAGCAGGAAGTACAGGTTAAGATTCTTCATATCGACGTGAAGAGAAAGCGTATTTCCTTGAGCATTACCAAGGCTAATACTGAGGCTGAGTAATTCCAGTCTTTAAAAGCAGATAGGCAGGACAGAGGTGACTCTGTTCATATTGTGGGGAGTGGTGAGTTTTCATCACTCCTTACTTTAATGTTATGGTTTTGTTATTTTTGAGGTGTAATGAATGAAGTATGGCAAAATTCTCACAGTGCCTGAGGACAGCCTGGCAGATGAGCTTGGCTTAGTGCCAGGTGACAAGATTCTGTCTGTAAATGGCATGGAGCTGCGGGATATTATTGACCTCAGCTTTGCCTTTGCTGACGAAGAAATTGAAATGCTGGTAGAGCATGCTGATGGTGAGCAGGAGCTGTTTGAATTTGATAAGGACTATGATGAAGAACTAGGTGTAGAGTTTGAGTCAGCAGTATTTGACGGCATCAGACATTGTGCCAATAACTGTTATTTCTGCTTTGTAGACCAGGTGGCACCCAATATGCGTGAAAGTCTTAATATTAAGGATGACGATTACCGCATGTCCTTTTTGTATGGCAATTTCATCACCATGACCAATATGGTGGATGCGGATTTCCAGCGCATCAAGCAGTATCATTTATCACCTCTTTATGTGTCTGTGCAGTGCACCAATCCAGAGCTTCGCAAGGAGATGCTCAGGTGCCGTACAGCAGATAGAATCATGACCCAGCTAGACAAGCTGGAGGCAGCGGATGTAGAATATCATACACAGATAGTTTTATGCCGTGGCCTCAATGACGGAGCAGAGCTGGACCGCTCTATGGCAGACATTATCGCCCGTCAGCCCCATGCCCAGTCCATGGCCATTGTGCCAGTAGGCTTAACCAAGTTCCGTACTGACTGCTATCCTTTGCAGGGCTTTGATAAGGAAAGTGCCAGAAGGGTAGTGGAGCAGGTGGAGAAGGTCCAGGCTCAGGAAAGGGCCAAACATGGTGCTACTTTTGTTTATCTAGGTGATGAATTCTATTTACTGGCAGATATGCCACTGCCACCAGCAGAATATTATGACGGGTTTCCCCAGCTGGATAACGGTATTGGCCTGGCCAGAAATTTCGTAGAGCAGTTTAAAGCAGCCAAGGCAGAAGCTGCAGAAATAGCAGAAAATTATCAGAAAAAACACCGTTTAGGTATTGTTACAGGAACTGCTATTGCCCAGCTTTTTGAACGTTTAGCAAAATCTCTGGAGCTTTCTGATGTGGAAATCCAGATGATTCCTGTGCCTAACAACTGCTTTGGCACTACTGTTAATGTATCAGGGCTGTTAACTGCCCGTGATATGCTGGATAATATTGAGCCAGTGGCTGATAAGCTGGATGGTATTATGATTCCAGAGTCTTGCCTCAGGGCGGGAGATAATATATTTTTAGATGATGTTTCCCTGCAGGAATTCAGGGATAAGATACCTTGCCGGGTAGAAACAGTTGGCTCTGGCAAAGATTTCTATGAAGCTCTTACCAGCTGGGATGACTACAGCGGCGTAGGTTCCGAGACAGCAGCGTATATGTGGCAGAGCAATGCTGCCTATACCAAGAGAGGAGGCAGAGAGTAATGAGTAAGCCAATAGTGGCCATTGTAGGCAGACCAAATGTTGGTAAATCTACATTATTCAATCAGATAGGTAAAAGACGTGTATCCATCGTAGATGACTTCCCGGGTGTTACCAGAGACAGAATTTATATGGATGCAGAGTGGCTCAATCACACCTTTACTATGATTGATACAGGTGGTATTGAGTTCGTAGATGATGATCATATCTTAAAATCCATGCGCCAGCAGGCTATGGTAGCCATGGAGGAAGCAGATGTTATCGTCTTTGTGGTGGATGGCCGTGCTGGTGTAACTACTGCAGACCAGGAGGTAGCAAGGCTTTTGCGCAGCACGAAAAAGCCTGTTATTCTGGCAGTTAACAAGATTGACAGCCCTCAGCTAGAGCCAGCTATTTATGAGTTTTACAACCTGGGCTTAGGTGATCCTATCGGCATTGCAGCGTCTAATTCCTTAGGGCTAGGTGATATGCTGGATGCTGTAGTAGCTGCTTTCCCACAGGAAAGTGACGAGATAAAAGAGGATGATGAAATCAGCATTGCGGTTATTGGCCGTCCTAATGTTGGCAAGTCTTCTATCGTCAATGCTCTTATTGGTGAGGAGCGTGTTATTGTCAGCAATATTCCTGGTACTACCAGAGATGCTATTGACACCCATTTTGTTGCAGATGGCATGAAGTTTATGCTGATTGATACCGCTGGCATGCGCCGCAAGGGCAAGATTGATGAGGCCATTGAGCGTTACAGTGTCATGCGCTCCCTCCGTGCTGTAGACAGAGCGGATGTAGTGCTCATGGTTATTAACGCTGAGGAAGGCATCACCGAGCAGGATAAAAAGATTGCTGGCTATGCCCACGAGTCTGGCAAGGGTGTTGTTATCGTTGTCAACAAGTGGGATGTTTTCCCTGACAAGGATGATAAATCCACCCTGCGCTTTACTGAGGATCTCCGTGATGAGCTGGGCTTTTTGCAGTACGCACCAGTGCTGTATACCTCTGCCTTAACTCACCAGCGTATTTCCCGTATTACTGCATTGGTTAAGTACGTGGCTGACCAGCAGTCCATGCGCATCCAGACCAGTGTCTTAAATGAGCTGATTCGTGATGCTGTATCTGTTAATCCGCCACCAGCTCACAGAGGCAAGAAGCTGAAGATTTACTTCATGACTCAGGCTGATATTCAGCCACCGAAGTTTATTATTTTTGTTAATGATCCAGAGCTGATGCATTTTTCCTATTTGCGCTTCATTGAAAACAAGCTCAGGGACAGCTTTGGCTTTGAGGGTACTCCTTTAAAGCTCATTGTCCGTGGCCGTAAGGAAGACGAGGATTATTAAGCCTTGCTGGCTCTTAGTTCATTTTAGGAAAAGGGGGATGCTATGATGAGCATTATTGTAGTATGTATCATTAGTTATTTACTGGGCTCTATTCCTAATGGCCTGATTTGCGGCAAGGGCATCTGGGGCGTAGATCTCAGGGAGCATGGCAGCCATAATATCGGTGCTACCAATGCTTGGCGTACTATTGGCAAGTCTGCTGGCATTTTAATCTTTGCTCTGGACTTGCTGAAGGGTGCCATTAGCGTATATTTGGGGCTGCACTTTGGTGAAACTGCAGTGGCAGGTATCCTATGCGGTATTCTGGCTATTGTGGGCCATTCCTGGTCGCTGTTTTTAGGCTTTAAAGGCGGCAAGGGCGTGGCCACTGGCTTAGGTGTCATCCTTATGCTGATGCCTGTGGTTACTTTGATAGTATTTGCTGTATGGTTCATTATCGTTT
>JAFPCE010000266.1 GCA_017390245.1 Selenomonadaceae bacterium | reverse complement strand
TGCTATTAGCAAGGTGGTAATTGTGCGTAAGGCTGTAGATGCCCGCCGGTACAAAGGCGCACCAGTCCGTTTCGTGTATATACTGGATGTGGCCGTTACAGGTAATGAGAAAAAGCTTTTGCAGAGGTTCAAAAGGGATAAACAGATTGCTCTAGCACCAGAGAAGCTGCCAGAAGAAGCAAAGATTGCTCCTGCTGGCGTGTTTAAGGAAAAGCCTCCTGTAGTTGCAGGCTTTGGTCCTGCTGGCATGTTTGCTGCGTTGACATTGGCACGTCACGGCTGGAAGCCTGTGGTTTTGGAGCGTGGCCGTGATGTGGACAGACGTCATCAGGATATACAGAAATTCTGGAATGGCGGTGCTTTTGACGAAAAATCCAATGTACAATTTGGCGAGGGCGGCGCAGGCACCTTTTCTGATGGCAAGCTCACAACCAGAGTTAATGATCCATTAATGGGGCAGGTGCTGGATGATTTCGTCAAGGCAGGTGCACCGGAGGAGATAAAATATCTCCATAAGCCTCATATTGGCACGGATTTGCTGCGGCAGATTGTGAAAAATATCCGCATGGAGATTATAGAACTGGGGGGACAGGTGCGTTTTGAAAGCCAGGTAACAGATGTGGAGCGTGACAGTTCAGGCAAGGTGCAGGCAGTTATCATCAATGGCCAGGAGCGTCTGGAAACTGAGGCACTGTTTATGGGAATTGGCCACTCAGCCAGAGATACCTATGAGATGCTGTTTGCTAAAGGCCTGGCTATGGAAGCTAAGGCTTTTGCCATGGGAGTCCGCATTGAACATCCCCAGGAGTTTATAGACAAAGCCCAGTATGGTGCAGATGCCGGCCATCCCCGCCTGCCAGTGGCTGACTATGCCCTTACATATAACAATAAGGAAAAGGGCAGGGGAGTGTATTCCTTTTGCATGTGCCCAGGGGGACAGGTGGTGGCTGCTGCGTCCGAAAAAGGCGGCGTTGTCTGTAACGGCATGAGCAATTACAAACGTGATAGCGGTGTGGCCAATTCGGCCCTTCTGGTAACTGTCAATACCAGTGATTTTGCTAATCATGTTTTAGGTGGTATTGAGTTCCAGCGGCAGTGGGAGCGATTAGCTTTTGAGCTTGCTGGGAAAAATTATTATGCACCAGTACAGACTGTGGGGGATTTTCTCCAGGGAAAAAGTGGCTCGGAAGAGTTTGTGGTTCGGCCTAGCTATGCACCAGGCTATAAGGCAGTGGATTTGCATCAGTGCCTGCCGGGCTTTGTCAGCGAAATGCTGGGGGAGGCTATGCCTCATTTTGACAGGAAAATTCCTGGCTTTGCCCATGCAGGGGCGGTTTTAACCGGGGTTGAAACCAGATCTTCTGCTCCCTGCCGTATTATCCGTGACAGGAAAAGCTATGAGTCTGTCAGTGCCAGCGGCCTTTATCCTATTGGTGAAGGGGCAGGCTATGCCGGAGGCATTATGAGTGCAGCTTTAGATGGGAAAAATGGCGCTCTTGCTTTTTTGCGCAAAAACAGTCATAATTGAAAGGATAATTGTTGAATTAAAAATATTATATGACAATTAATTCGGAGGTTTGTTATTTATGGCAAGATTATTCGGTACTGATGGTGTTCGTGGTGAAGCTAATTTGGTTCTGACTCCAGAGCTGGCTTATCGCCTGGGTCGTGCAGCTACCATTTATTTTGGCAAGGAATGTAAGGATGGGGCAGAGGCTCCTGTGATTATTATTGGCCGTGATACCCGTATTTCTGGGGCTATGTTTGAGTCTGCCCTGACTGCAGGTATCTGCTCTGCAGGCGGCAAGGCTGTAGTGGTGGGTGTGATTCCTACTCCTGCTATTGCTTTCCTGGCAAAGAAGCATGGTGCGCAGGCTGGTATCGTGATTTCTGCTTCCCACAATCCGTTCCATGATAACGGCATCAAGTTCTTTGGGGGCAATGGCTACAAGCTGCCTGATGCTGTGGAGGATGAGCTGGAGGCTATCGTTCATACCGTTGAGACTGATGATACTCTTTACCGTGCCAGCGGTGCAAAGATGGGTACCATTGAGTACCGTCATGATCTGGTAAAGGAATATATTGAATTTGTTAAGGGAACCTGCAAGGAACGTTTTGATGGCATTAAGGTTGTGCTGGACTGTTCCAATGGTGCTGCCTTTGAGGCTATGCCAGCTATTTTGCGTTCCTTAGGTGCTGAGGTTACTGTTATTAACAACAAGCCAGATGGTATTAATATCAACGACAAGTGCGGCTCTACCCATCTGGAAATGCTGCAGCAGGCTGTAGTGGACAGCAAGGCTGATTTTGGTATTGCCCATGATGGTGATGCTGACCGCTGTCTCTGTGTTGATGAAAAGGGCAATGTCATCGATGGCGATCACATGCTGGTTATCTGCGGCCAGGAGATGATGGCACAGGGAACTTTAAAGGATAATGCCATTGTTACTACTGTTATGGCAAATATCGGTTTCCACAAGGCTGTAAAGTCCTTTGGCGGCAAGGCGGAGATTACCAAGGTCGGTGACCGTTACGTGCTGGAGAATATGCTGGCTAATGGCTATAACCTGGGTGGTGAGCAGTCTGGCCATATCATTTTTGGTGATTTCTGCACCACTGGCGATGGCCCTGTAACTGCATTGCAGACATTGAGTGCTATTAAGCGCAGTGGCAAGAAGGCCTCTGAGCTGAATGAGCTGATGGTAAGCTACCCACAGCTTCTGGTTAATGTGGCAGTTAAGACCAAGGAAGGCTGGGAAACCAATGCTAAGATTGCTGAGGCAATCAAGACAGGGGAAGAGGAGCTGGGCAGCGATGGCCGCATCCTGGTGCGTCCTTCTGGTACTGAGCCTCTGATTCGTGTTATGGCTGAAGGCCCTGACCAGGCTCAGCTGGATAAGATCTGTCATGCTATTGCTGATGTGGTTTTGCAGCAGCAGGGACCTAAGGAATAAGCTATAACAGGAAAATAAGTTTTTAAGTTTTCAATTAGTAATTTTTAATAAGGTATTTATTATATTGGTTCTGGTTTATAATAATATGAATTGTGCATAGTATAGGGATATTATAAATAAAAGTTATAATTATTATTCAAATATCCCACTTTTATCATTGGCAAAATTCTGTTATAATACCAACTAGATGTAATTTTATACAGTTGTGACCAGTGTATTTACTGTTAAGCAACAAAATATTTATAAGGCGGTGTCTATATGGGTAATCAGGTAACAAATCCAATTGTCATCATGTTCATCAATATGACAATTGTATTTGCGGTATTGTTCATCCTTAGCCTTTATATTCGTCTGATCCACAAGATTGATCCGACTAAACCAAAGGCTAAGCCAGCAGCTCCTGCTAAGACTAGTGTTGCAGCTCCACCTGCAGCAGCTCCAGCTCCAGCGGTTGCTCCTGGTATCAGTGGCGAAACTGTGGCAGCTATTGCCGGCGCATTGGCTGCATACGGCATAGGTTTTTCTCAGGTGAAGGCTATTCGTCCTACTGAGAGATCTGGCTGGCTTAATGCAGGCCGTATGAATGGTCTCAGAAACCAGAAATAATTTTCATCATTTCAGAAATTATTAAGGAGGCAGTCATCATGTTAGAAACAAAGAATGTTAATCAGGATACAGTAGCAGTTATTGCAGCAGCACTTTCTGCAATGGGCATTGGCTTTTCTCGTGTCAGGGCAATCCGTCCCGCAGAGCGCCAGAAGTGGACTGATTCTGCTAAGGTGATTGCTTTGAGAAAAATTTGACAGGGAGGAGCACTAATTAATGGAACTTTTTAGCGCTTTTGCGGTTTCTTTACAGTCCGTGTGGATGGATAGCGGCTTTGCATCCTTCACAGTGGGCAACCTTATTATGATTTTAGTTGGTATTTTGCTTCTTTATATGGCTATTGGCAAGGAGTTTGAGCCTCTTTTGCTTGCTCCAATCGCTTTTGGCTGTATCATGGCAAATTTCCCAAGCACTGGCTTTTTAACTGAGCCAGGTGTTATGCAGCTGATTAATGCTGGTATTAAGTTTGAGATTTTCCCTCCACTCATTTTCCTGGGTGTAGGTGCTATGACTGACTTTGGTCCGCTCTTAGCAAATCCTAATACTCTGTTCATGGGCGCTGCTGCTCAGTTCGGTGTATTTATTTCCCTTGCTGGTGCAATGGCTCTTGGCTTTACTGCTCAGGAGGCTTCTGCTATCGGCATCATCGGTGGTGCTGACGGCCCTACCGCTATTTACATGGCTTCCAAGATGGCTCCAAACCTTTTAGGTGCTATTGCAGTTGCTGCATACTCCTATATGTCCTTGGTACCATTGATTCAGCCACCTATCATGAAGGCGTTAACCTCCCAGAAGGAGAGAGAGGTTAAGATGGAGCAGCTCCGTACCGTTACTCATTTTGAGAAGCTGGTATTCCCTGTTTCTGCAGCTATTCTCATTTCCTTGCTGTTACCACCAGTTGCTTCTCTGATTTCCATGCTGATGCTTGGTAATCTCTTCCGTGAGTCTGGTGTTACTGACCGTCTTTCTGATACTTCTCAGAATGCACTGTGTAACATCGTTACCATCTTCCTGGCTACCGGTACTGGTATGACCATGAATGCAAATGACTTCCTGACTCCAGCTACACTGATGATTATCTGCCTGGGTCTGGTTGCTTTCGCTGGTGGTACTGCTGCAGGCGTATTGCTTGGTAAGATTATGTGCCGTCTCTCCGGCTGGAAGATTAATCCTCTCATTGGTTCTGCAGGTGTATCTGCTGTGCCAATGGCAGCTCGTGTATCCCAGACTGTTGGCCAGAAGGCTAATCCTACTAACTTCCTTCTGATGCACGCTATGGGTCCAAACGTAGCGGGTGTGATTGGTTCTGCTGTAGCTGCAGGTAT
>JAFPCE010000265.1 GCA_017390245.1 Selenomonadaceae bacterium | reverse complement strand
TAAATAAGTTTTACTGCCTTTAGGCAACCCCTTTATCTAAAAATTTATATTCTAAGTGTTTAAACCATCTTAAATACTTCGTTTTTAAAAAAATTATAATTTAAAGCCGCCTACACTTTCTAAAATGTGGGCACAATCGCACTTATCCTCATCAGGATCAATTTCTGCAATTAAAGCCATAATCAGCTTGCGGAAATTGCTGGAGTTAGCTGCCATAGCATCCATAACCTCCTGGTGAGTCAGCTTAGTTTGGGAAATGCCTGCAGCCATGTTGGTAACCATGGAAATGGTAGCATAGCACATCTCAGCCTCCTGAGCCAGAGTAACCTCAGGTACGTTGGTCATGCCAACCAGATCGCCTCCCAGCATGGAATACATCTTAATCTCAGCAGGAGACTCATAACGAGGACCATTGGTGCACACGTATGTACCGCCATTTATCACATGAATGCCCAGCTTTTTGCCCAAAGCAGCAATCTCCTTCCGCAGCTCAGGACAATACGGATCAGTCATATCGCAGTGCACTACGCCACGGTCGCCTCCCTCATAGAAGGTAGTAACACGGCCATTAGTGAAATCCAGGAACTGGTTTGGCAGTACAAAGTCACTCAGCTGCATAGCAGGATTCAGAGAACCCACTGCAGTTGTAGCAATGATTTTCTTAACCCCCAGCTTCTTTAAAGCATAAATGTTAGCACGGTAATTAATCTTATGAGGTGCAATGGAATGATGGCTGCCATGACGAGCTAAGAAAGCAACCTCCCTGCCAGCGTAGGTACCGATTTTCACAGTAACCTCACCATAAGGTGTCTCCACTACTTCTTCACGAACATTTTCCAGCATATCTGGATTATAAACGCCAGAACCGCCAATAACCGCAATCTTAACCATAATAAACCTCCTATAATATCATAAATCTAGTCTATCCAATATTTTTCCTTAGTGTCAATAGCTATATAGCACTATAGTTAAATCATCATATACAAATGTTTAACTAAAATAGACACTAAACTACTATACTCTATAATAATTCGACAAAATAATGCTGAATCCTTTAAATAATGTTCATATAACTTTTTATTCTCTGCCTATCTTATTTTTATTTCTTACCAGACACATGCCAATACCCATAATGCTGAAAAATGCAAACAACCGGAAACACATCTGGATGGTGCTCATGAGCTGGATGTTATCCTCTCCCAGCATAGATGACACCCCATTGGCTGCCAGAAGCATAGTCACCATAGCCATAGATATGGACTGGCCAAAGAGCCGCATAGTTGCCAGCAGAGAAGAGGCTGTCCCATAATATTTAGCCTCAATAGACCGCATAATAGCGTTGTTGTTAGGTGAAGAGAAAAAAGCAAAGCCTATGCCTATCCATAGAAGATTTACTCCCACCCTGAGAGGCGAGCTGTCCATATCCAGCAGAGACAGGCCGAAAAGTCCGGAACAGGTCAGTGCCATGCCAAAGGCTGCCACCTTCCCTGGGTGTACCCGGTCTGAAAGTGACCCAGCCATAGGGGACAGCACAGCCATCATCACAGGCTGCAGCAGAATAATCCCCCCTGCATAGGAAGCACTAAGACCGCAGATAACCTGCAGATACACTGACAGCAGAAAGCTGATGGCAAAAGTACCACTATAGTGCAGCATAGCTACAAGATTGCTCATAATAAAGGCCTTATTACTTTTGAAGGCCTTCACATCCAGGCAGGGTGAGCTGCTCTTATATTCTATATAGCCAAAAGCCATTACGCCCAAAATACCAGCCAGCAAAAGCCAGACGCCATAACCAGACTCACTAAACTCAGACAGCCCCAGTAAAATCATAGGTGCTGCCAGCAAAAAACACAGGCTTCCCTTAAGGTCCAGTGCCTCATTTCTGCCGCCATACCATTCCTCCTGGACGCCACGGATAAGGTAAATACTAAGGCAGACCACCGCACCTGTTAAAAAGAAAATACTGCGCCAGCCTAAAAGCTCGCAGAGAAAGCCACAGATAACTGGCCCCATAGAAAGGCCGCTGTAGGTAGCAGCTGCTGAATAACCAATAGCCTTCCCCTGCTCCTCCTTCTTTACGGTAGACACCAGCAAAGCCATGCCAGGACCAAATATCATGGACATCACAGCACCCTGCAGAAAGCGCATGGCCACCAGGCTTTCAATATTTGGTGCTATGCCTGCCAGCAGAAAAGTGCCAGCAAAGAGCCACAGGCCAATAGTATATATTTTTCTCCGGCCATATATATCTGCCACTCTGCCTATAGGCAGCACAAACATAGCAGAACCAAGCAGAAAAGCAAATACCACATAGCTGAGCATTTCTGCTGTAATGACAAATTCCCTGCCAATCGCTGGTATTGCCACACTTAAACCAGAACCGGCAAATGGACCAATAAAAGATGTAATAATTATGGCCAGTAATAATCTTTTATACATAAAAAAACAATC
>JAFPCE010000029.1 GCA_017390245.1 Selenomonadaceae bacterium | reverse complement strand
TGAGCTGTGTGATAGGTCTGGCATTTTATAGTGCCAGGGAGTATTTTCAGACCATCAGGGAAATGCCAGCAGGGAAAGGCTTTGCGGATATAGTGCTGCTGCCATTGCCTAACCATGCGGATAAGCCTGCCATACTCATAGAGCTGAAGTGGGATCAGGATGCTGATACAGCCCTGAAGCAGATACATGAGAGGAGATATGCTGGTGCATTGAAAGGCTATGAGGGCAATACCATCCTGGTGGGGATAAATTATGATAAGGCCACTAAGAAGCATAGCTGTATCATAGAGAAAAATTAATAGAAAATCGCTTATGTCTGTTAGTTTGGGCATATTCATTATCCTGCTGGGAGGATTTAACAATTTAAGATTTTACTTTACCATTGTGGTTATGGCTGCAATGGTATTTTTTTGCTGAGTTTTATTAAAATAAGATTAGAATTAGATTAAAAATTCAAAATTTTGAGGGATTTGCAAATTCATTTCGTATTAATATAGTATAGGAAAAAATAAATTCATGTATTTATGGTGAAATTGCAAAGTGAAATATGTGACAAAATTTTCCGGGAAAAAGGGAAAATAAATTGGAATATGTAATTTAAATGTGTATATGCAAAAATATGTACATAGTGCTATGGTATGATGCAGAAAAGCAAGAGAATGGTTTATTAGTTCATGAGGAGGTATATTATGATAAAGATAGCTGGTAAATATAATACTGCCAAGGTGTTTACTGATGTTTTAGAGGATAGCTGCCTGGAGCAGATTAAGGCGTTGCTGGATTTGGAGGCTTTTAGCGATGCTTCTGTGCGCATTATGCCAGATTGTCATGCAGGCTCTGGCTGTGTGATTGGCTTTACGGCTGATTTAGGTGATAAGATCATTCCTAATATTGTAGGCGTAGATATTGGCTGCGGCATGCTGACGCTGAAGCTGGGCAAGCTGGAGCTAGATTATAATAAGCTGGATGAGGTTATTTTCCACAATGTACCTTGTGGCAGAAATATTCATGATAAGCGTTTAGTGGCGTATCCTGCCTTAGAGGAATTGCATTGCTATAGAGAATTAAAGGATGCCAAGGCTATAGAACGTGCTATTGGCACTTTGGGCGGTGGCAATCATTTTATAGAGGTTGATGCAGATGAAAATGGCTGCAAGTATCTTGTCATTCACACTGGCAGCAGAGGCCTGGGAAAGCAGGTGGCGGATTACTATCAGCAAATGGCCATTGGCCTGCATACAGGGATGGAGAAGCTGTGGCAGCTGGAAGAGCTTCTGAAGCAGGAAATGAAGGCAGCTGGCCAGAGAAATGAAATTCAGGCTGCTTTAAAGGATTTACGCAATAGGTTCCAGCCAGCAGAACCGGATATGCCATTAGATTTATGTTATCTTTCAGGAGTTTATTCAGAATATTATCTCCATGATATGAAAATATGCCAGGAATATGCTGATAAAAACCGCTGGATGATTGCCAGTCAGATAATGGCAAATTATGGTCTGGAGTATTCAGAGGCCTTTACAACTGTGCATAATTTTATTGACCATGACAGTAATATTATCCGTAAAGGTGCTGTATCTGCAAAGGCAGGGGAAAATCTGCTGATTCCTATTAATATGAGGGATGGTTCATTGTTATGCAGAGGCAAAGGCAACCCAGACTGGAATTATTCTGCTCCCCATGGTGCGGGCAGGCTGTATTCCAGAAAGGATGCTAAGGCTCAGTT
>JAFPCE010000264.1 GCA_017390245.1 Selenomonadaceae bacterium | reverse complement strand
GCTGATCCAGCCTACACTGCTGCTGATATGCTGAGCCAGGCAGAGCATGATATGCTGGCTTCCAGTATTGTGATTACTGATGATGAGGAGCTGGCAGAAAAGGTTCAGGCAGAAGCAGAAAAACAGCTGCAGCAGCTGCCTCGCCAGGAGATTGCCCGTGCTGCCTTAGAGAAAAACGGCTTAATCATTGTTGCTGAGGATATTCTCCAGGCTGTAGAGCTGGCTAATGTATCTGCCCCAGAGCACATGGAGCTTTTAACTGAACAGCCTTTCCAGCTTTTACCTTATGTACGTCATGCCGGTGCTGTCTTCTTAGGTGCTTATTCGCCAGAACCTCTGGGAGATTATTTTGCTGGTCCAAACCATGTGCTGCCAACTGGCGGTACTGCCCGTTATTATTCTGTACTGAACGTAGAAACCTTTATGAAGCGTACTAGCATTATTTCCTATACTCAGCCTGAGCTTACATCTGTCAGTGATGATATTATCCGTCTGGCTGAGGCAGAGGGGTTGCAGGCACATGCCAACGCTATCCGCATCCGCAAGCTGAAATAAGACCTTGTACCACTGATATACCATTAACTATGGGGAGAGAAGATTATGTCAAAATATAAATACAGACCTCATTTAAATGAGATGCCATCCTATGATGTTGTTGAAAGACCTTGGAAAATCAAGGTTAACGCCAATGAATCTGGCATGAACCTGCCTCCTATTGTGGAGGACAGATTAATGGGTCGCCTGTCAAGAGTTGCCTACAACCGCTATCCTAATGAGGAATTAGAATACCTGATGGAGTCTATTGCTGATAACTATGGACTTACTACCAAAAACGTATTGATTGGCAATGGCTCCAGTGAGATTATTGAAAAGATTTTCCACTGCTTTGGTGGACGTAATCACAATATTGTATTTCCAGAGCCTTCTTTTTCCATGTATCACATTTACACCAAGCTGGCTGAAGCTCATGCAGTAACTGTTCCTTTAAATTCTGCTGACTATAGCCTGAATGTAAAAGCCTTTGTAGCTAAGGTTAATGATGTAAGACCAGCTCTGGCAGTAGTATGTAATCCAAACAATCCAACTGGCAGTGGCTTAAAGGTTGAGGATATTGAATATATTGCGGCTCATATCAAATGTGCCTTTTTAGTTGATGAAGCTTATATAGAGTTCTACGGCCAGAGTGCTACCGGATTGTTAAAGAAGTATCCAAATTTGATTATTGCCAGGACCTTCAGCAAGGCTTATGGCCTGGCTGCCTGCCGTTGTGGCTACATGCTGGCCTCTGAAGAGCTTACAGAGATGATTGGCAAGGCCGTCATGCCATATCACATGAACACTATGACTCTGGTAACAGCAGATACTGTTTTCCAGATGCGCGATGAGTACGTACCTAGAATCCAGCAGATGATTTCTGAAAGAAAACGCATGGAAAAGCTATATAGTGAGCTGGAGGGCTTTAAGGTATATCCATCTCAGACCAATTTCATTCTGGTACGTTATTATAATGCTGTGGCACTTAATAAAGATCTGGAGGCTCAGGGCATCGGCCTCCGCAGCTTTGGCAATGCGCCAGCTTTGGAGAACTGCCTGCGTATTTCCATGGGTACAAGAGAAGAGAATGATATGGTTTATAAGGCTATAAAGCATTTTGCAGAGGAGCAGAAATAATATGCGCAGCTATAATATTATTCGTACTACTAAGGAAACTGATATTGACCTTACTATTGATTTAGATGGTACTGGCCGTACTAATATTGAAACAGGCATTGGCTTTTTTGACCACATGCTGACACTTTTTGCTGCCCATGGCCGCTTTGACCTGGTGTTAAAGTGCAAAGGGGATATAGAGGTGGACGGCCATCATTCTGTGGAGGATATTGGCATTGCCTTAGGACAGGCTGTGGCTAATGCTCTGGGGGATAAGAAGGGCATTACCCGTTATGGCACATTTTATCTGCCTATGGACGAGACCCTGGCACTGGTGTCACTGGATATTAGTGGACGGGCTTATCTGGTATATGACGGGGGAGAAATGGCTCCCATGATTGGCCAGTATGATACTGAGCTGACAGAGGAATTTCTGCGGGCTTTTGCCTTTAATGCCGGCATTACCTTGCATGCTAAGGTCCTTTATGGCAGCAACAGCCATCATAAGGTGGAGGCTATTTTCAAGGCTTTAGGGCATGCTCTCCATGATGCTGTGAAGATAAATCCTGAAACTGCCAATGAGATTCCTTCTACTAAGGGAATGCTGTAATAGTTTTGTAATTGCCTGCTTTACAGCAGATTCTATATATGGTTTTAAGGGGGCGTAAACATGATAGCAGTTATAGATTATGGTGTTGGCAATCTTTTCAGCGTGGAAAAGGCGCTGCTCCAGTTTACCTCTGATGTCATTGTGACCAACGATGAAGCTAAAATTGCCTCTGCCCAGAAGCTGGTTCTGCCAGGTGTAGGTGACTTCGGGGAATGTATGCGCAATTTGGAAAAGACAGGTCTCATACCTGTGATTATGGATAAAATAAATAGCGGTACGCCGCTTCTGGGGATTTGCATTGGCCAGCAGATTTTATTTGAGGGCAGTGAGGAGTCTCCAGGTGCCAAGGGACTGGGTATTTTTAAGGGCATGGTGAAGCGCATTAATGCTCCAGGGCTGAAGGTGCCTCACATGGGCTGGAATAATGTGACCTTTAGTGAGCCTAGAAATGCAATTTTCAAGGAGCACGGGGAGCATCCGTATTTTTATTTTGTGCACAGCTATCACTGTGTGCCTGAGGATAAGAGTATCATTACTGCTACTGCGGAATATGGGGAGACTATAACAGCTGCAGTGGCAAAGGATAATGTGATGGCAACGCAGTTTCATCCGGAAAAATCTGGAGATGTGGGACTGCTGGTGCTGAAGCAATTTATTAATATGTAAAATCAGATGCATTGAGCCTTGCTATATGTCTTCGATTAAGATTTTAATAAGTAATAGTAATTAGTGGTTTTGCCACGTCATATAACCTACACAGGACGCTCTCGCTTTGAGGAGAATCTAAGTGAGCAAGATTTTGTACCAAAATCTTGCTAAATAACCGCCTAGTGGAACTAAGCTCTGACTGCGCTTTGCTTGTCAATCGCTAAGTACCAAGAGCATCTAAGTGAGAAGTTTTTTCTATGAAAAAATCTTCTAAATACTCCCCACAACCTGTTTAAGGTTATATGATTGTGGCTTATTGTGTAGTGGCAGTCTTTACACAATAAAGTGATAAAAACATCATTACAAAAGCAGTACATTAGTGTTTTGTTTATGGCTAGTGCAATCTGCTTTATATTTCTTATATAACTATTATAAATATAAAATTAATAAATTGCTTTGTGGAGAGGGTGTGAAGGATGGTTATTTTTCCTGCTATAGATATTCGTGATGGTAAGTGTGTGCGGCTGTTTAAGGGTGATTTTGCCCAGGAGACTGTGTATGGTGATAAGCCTGAGGAGATGGCTTTGAAGTGGCAGGCTCTGGGCGGGGAGTTCCTGCATCTGGTGGATCTGGACGGTGCACGGGCGAAAAAGCCTGTGAATCTTGAGGTTATCAAGAAGATTGTGGCTGCTGTGAAGATTCCTGTGGAGCTGGGTGGTGGTATCCGTACCATGGAGAATATAGATGAGGTGTTATCCCTGGGTGTGCGCAGGGTTATCCTGGGCTCTGTAGCTGTGCAGAATCCTGCTTTAGTGAAGGAGGCCTGTGCTAAGTACGGTGACAGAATCGTCGTGGGCATTGATGCTAAGGATGGTATTGTTGCTGTTGATGGCTGGGGTGTTTCTGGGAATGTAGAGGCTTCTGTACTGGCTAAGAAAATGGCTGAGGCTGGTGTAAAAACTATTATTTATACAGATATTTCCCGTGATGGCACTCTTAGTGGCTGTAATGTTGAGGCTACTGCCAAGCTGGCGGAGGTTAGTGGTATCAATGTAGTTGCTTCCGGCGGTGTCAGCAATATTGAAGATATAAAGGCACTCTTACCTTATGCCGATAAGGGCATTGAGGGCGTTATTGTGGGCAAGTCCATTTACACTGGCAGCCTGGATTTACAGGAAGCTATTAGGGTGGCAAGGGAGGCGTAAGCATGTACACTAAAAGAATTATTCCTTGCTTGGATGTGAAAAATGGCCGTGTGGTGAAAGGTACTAATTTCGTTGGCTTAAGAGATGCAGGCGACCCTGTAGAGCTGGCCCACCGCTATGATCTGGAGCGCTGCGATGAACTGGTTTTTCTGGATATTACGGCCTCCAATGAGGAAAGAGATACCATTGTGCAGGTGGCTAAGGACTGTGCTTCCCAGGTATTTATTCCCTTTACCATAGGCGGTGGTATCCGTACTACAGAGGATATGCGGAAAATGCTGAAGGCTGGCGCTGACAAAACCTCTATTAATACTGCTGCTATAAAAAATCCAGATTTAATCCGCCAGGGAGCTGAGCTATTTGGTCGCCAGTGCATTGTGCTGGCAGTGGATGCCCGCCGCTGCGGTGAGGAAAAGTGGGAGGTCTACATTAACGGCGGACGTACTCCTACTGGCCTTGATGTTATTAAATGGGTAAAAAAAGCCACAGAGCTGGGGGCAGGAGAGATACTGCTAACCAGTATGGATGCTGATGGCACAAAGGATGGCTACGATATACCATTAACCAGAGCTGTGTCTGAGGCTGTAAATGTACCAGTTATTGCTTCAGGCGGTGCGGGCACCATGGAGCATTTTTACGATGTCTTAACCCTTGGCAAAGCAGATGCGGTGCTGGCTGCTTCTGTTTTCCATTACGGCACCTATACCGTGCGTCAGGTTAAGGATTACTTAAAGTCCCGCGGAGTGGAGGTTCGATTCTGATGATTGATATTGAGAAATTAACCTTTGATGAAAAGGGATTACTGCCTGCCATTGTACAGGAAGAAAACGGCCAGGTACTGATGCTGGCTTACATGAATAAGGAGTCCCTGGCCAAGACTATTGAAACCAAGACCACCTGGTTTTGGAGCCGCAGCCGCCAGGAGCTGTGGAATAAGGGAGCTACCTCTGGTAATATGCAGCAGGTGAAGGATATTTACTATGACTGCGATGGAGACACATTGCTGGTTATAGTACATCAGCAGGGCTCTGGTGCTTGCCATACTGGTACTTATTCCTGCTTCAGCGGCCGCAATCTGCTGCCAAAGGACAAGGAGCTGGCAGTGGTGGAGCAGTAGCCTGAATCCTGGCAGCTGGCTGGCATTCTCCGGGAGCTGTATGATGTGATAAAGGACCGCCAGATTAATCCAAAGGAAGGTTCCTATACCAACTACCTTTTTGAAAAGGGACAGGACAAGATTCTAAAGAAGGTAGGGGAAGAGGCTGTAGAAACAGTTATTGCCTCCAAGAATATGGACAAGAGCGAGGTTGTCTATGAAATGGGTGATTTGTGGTATCATTGCCTGGTATTGCTGGCATATCACAACATTAAGCCTGAGGCTATCTTTGAGGAGCTCATAAAGCGCCACAATGGTGGGGATTATCATAAATTCACTGGCAAAAATGGCATTCGTCCAGCTGATTAATACTGTTTAAAATTTAAAATATGGCATACTAAAAGCGCAGCAACAATTTTAATGGTTACTGCGCTATTTTTGTGCATATCATGTTTCAGTAATGCAAATTATTTAATTATAAATCATGAGTAATCTGGGGAGTCAGTGTTGCCAGCCATACCTTGCGGCCATCAGGCCAGTCAATAAACTCACCTACAATCTCAGTTGGACGCTTGTTAATCAGCATGTTGTCCCTGTGATTTTTGATATTTTTATTCTTAATAGGGCAGAATGAGCATGGCGTATGCCTTTTTGCAATATCATTATAACAGGTGGAAAGAGTACTTTCACACAAGCCAAAGTTCATAGTAGCATTATCGTTGATATATAGCAGCTCATAGGTATCTGGATCAACCACATATACCATACGGTTAGAACCATTAATGATAGCACGCAGCTCTATATTGCGCTCTGTAGCTAGAGAAGTCACAGAATGCTGCAGCAGTACTTTGCCCATAACATCGGCCACAGTATTTAAAATCAAATGCTCCTGCTTAGTCCAGACACGTGGCTCAAAGGCACTGTCAAAGCCAACACAGCCCAGGTACTGGTCTTCATCATTAATAGAGCAGTAGATAAAGGAACGAATTTCACGAAAAATATTGT
>JAFPCE010000263.1 GCA_017390245.1 Selenomonadaceae bacterium | reverse complement strand
TGAACGAGAACAGCAACACCTATCAAATCAAGAACCATGGTGACCTTTATTATTGGGTGAAGCTGGCGAAGTAGAAAAAGAAAGAGGGTAGCAGATGCCTTACCCTCACTGCATCTGAGAGCAAGGACGGCAAAAACCACATGCTGCCCTTCTGCATCCTCCGTGGTGACATAACATTTCATAACATATACCATTGAGCCTCCGGGCGGAAAGGAACAGGGGATTGAAACAAAAAAATACAGAGCTGGTCAGATGTCCCAATTGCGGAAAACTGGCAGCAAAAGGAAATTTCTGTGAACATTGTGCATTAAAAATGGTCAAAACTTGCAAATGCTGCCATGCAGGAACCGCAAAGGAGCAATACTGTAACGGAAAGTATTGCCCGGGGTATGAGGCTTATTTTAAGTACGGCTTAGATTTAGAAGCTGCAAGACTTCGTCAATTGCCGCTTTCTTTAAAAGCGTCTGGAATGCTCCGGCTGCTATACTTCCGACTTCGCTTAGAAGTGGAGCTATTTCCAAAGTTGATGAAGCATAATGTACATTATCTGAAAGTAAATCTGGAAAGGATTTTTTCAGAATTTCTTTCTGCTCGTCACTGATGGTATCAATTTTCTCAAGAAGCAAATTAAATTCGTCTATATATCCTGATATCCAAGGATATGGCTCGCCGCATCCATGACAATATTTAGGGATTTCATAACTTTTGGTACAGCAATCGAAATGAGACACCACATGATCTGTGTCGCAATTAGTCTTTATAGTGTAGTAGTCGTGTTCGCAACCTGGTATGAAAGCACCACAGGAAGGACAGGCTGTGAAAGTTGGCCTACCACATTTAGGACAAGATTCTCTGCATGTAGCTGGTTCGCCTTTGGCGTGAATTGTGATTACATGACCGTCTTCACAAATTTGTGCAGTTTCGTACTGTATGTTTCTATATCGTGACATACAAATAGCTCCTTTCAAATAACAACATAACAATCTGTAAACATTTTACTACAAGGAGGTAAAACGGTGGAAGCTGAAACTTTTATCAGGATGGCAATTTTTATAGGCGGTGCCATGTTTGGCTGCTTGGTAGGCGTGTTCATGATATGCCTGTTCATGGGCGCCAACATGCACAGGCACAGGAGGAAACCATGAAGCGCATCAACAGCTCATCTGCAAGAAAGATTAAATGGATTCTTGCCAAGCGGGCATCCCAGGCAGTAAACGAGGCAAATACTAGCATACCGCGCCTCTATCACTGGCCGTCAAAGAATGCCAGCCGCTGGAATCCATGCAGATGCCTTATCTGCAACCTAGACTTTGACATGATGACAAATCTCCATGCGGTGAGCCACGGCTTCACCAGTGCGGATGAGTTGATAGCCTCTGGCAATGTCAGGTTCATGTAAAAGAAAAAGCCCTGCCGGGCGGCAGGGCCTGCCTGTGGCAGAGCAGGTACCCATAGTTTAGACTGCACTGTTTTTGTAGCCCATACAAAAACAGGATAAGCACTTATCCCCTCGTTAATTCGCGTGTCATGTTGGTGCTGCTATGGATACCTGCTGCGCCCCAGGCGCACACACTTTGGTCGGTGTGCTGAGTAGGAGATTGG
>JAFPCE010000262.1 GCA_017390245.1 Selenomonadaceae bacterium | reverse complement strand
TGATCCAAACCGTATGGATCCAGAGCTCAACAGCGTTATTCCTGATAACCCTAATGCTCCTTATGACATGAAGGACATTATCAAGATGCTGGTTGATGACGGCCAGTTCTATGAGGTACATCAGCATTTCGCTACCAACATTATCTGCTGCTTCGCACGTTTCGATGGCCGCACTGTTGGTATCATTGCTAACCAGCCTAAGGTTATGGGCGGCTGCCTGGATATTGATGCATCTGACAAGTCTGCACGCTTTATCCGCTTCTGCGATGCTTATAACATTCCATTGGTTAACCTTGTTGACGTTCCAGGCTTCCTGCCAGGCGTTGGCCAGGAGCATGGCGGTATCATCCGTCATGGTGCAAAGATGCTGTATGCTTACTCTGAAGCTACTGTACCAAAGATTACTGTTATTACCCGTAAGGCTTATGGCGGTTCCTACATTGCAATGTGCTGCCGTGAGTTAGGTGCTGATCAGGTTATGGCTTGGCCTACATCTGAGATTGCTGTTATGGGTCCTGCAGGTGCTGCAAACATCATCTTCAAGCGTGATGAGCCAGAGGAGAAGGCAGCACATACCCAGGCTTATGTTGATGAGTTCGCTACCCCTTACAAGGCTGCAGAGCGTGGCTATGCAGATATGGTTATCGAGCCATGTGAGACTCGTCCACTTATTATTACTGCTCTTAATGCTTGTGCAAGCAAGCGTGAGTCCATGCCTGCTAAGAAGCATGGTAATATTCCATTGTAATAAGTAAATTCCTTAAATTTGTGGAGGTAAAGAATAAATGAAAAAGTTTAACATTACTGTAAATGGTACCGCGTATGAGGTTGAGGTTGAGGAAGTAAAGGCTGGCGGCTCCGTAGCAGCAGCTCCAAAGGCAGCTCCTGTAGCAGCACCAGTAGCAGCTCCTGCACCAGCAGCAGCTCCAGCTCCAAAGGCAGCACCTGCAGCAGCTCCAGCAGCTGGTGAGTCTGCAGTAGCAGCTCCAATGCCTGGCAAGGTTATCAAGGTTGTAGCTGAGGCTGGCACCGCTGTTAAGGCTGGCGATGTTGTTATCATCCTCGAGGCTATGAAGATGCAGAACGAGATCGTTGCTCCAGTTGATGGTACTGTTAAGTCCGTTAGCGTAACTGCTGGCCAGACTGTTGCAGCAGGCGACACCATGGCTATCGTTGGCTAATCTTAATATTTGCCAAGAATAAACTAATGAAGAGGCATTCCCACGGGAGTGCCTCTTTTTTGCTGTAAAATAATATAGGAAATTGCTAAAAAATAATAGTGGTGCAGCCACACAAGAAAGGTCAGCCTATTTCTAAAAATTACAATTCATGATAAAATATAATTATGATTTATCTAAGGGGGAGGTATTTATAGATGGCAAAAAGTATTTGTGATGTATTAGGCATAAAATATCCTATTATCCAGGGTGCCATGGCCTGGATTTCTGATGCAGGCATGGTGGCAGCAGTGTCTAATGCTGGCGGTGCTGGCATTATTTCCTGTGGCGGCAGAACCACAGAGTATGTACGGGAAGAAATCCGCCGCTGCCGCAGCCTTACGGATAAGCCTTTTGGCGTAAATGTGATGCTGATGGCACCTAACAAGGAGGAAATAGTAAAGGTTATCTGCGAGGAAAAGCCTGCTTTTGTTACTCTTGGTGCTGGCAATCCTGTACCATACATTGAAGCCTTTCATGCTGCAGGCATTAAGGTTATCCCTGTAGTGCCCAATGTGAAGCTGGCTAAGCGCCTTCAGGACAATCATGCTGACGCTATTGTAGTAGAGGGCATGGAGGCTGGCGGCCATATTGGCGTTTTAACCACCATGGCTCTTATGACTCAGGTTATACCAGAGGTGGAGATTCCAGTTGTTATGGCTGGCGGTATCGCTGATGGCCGTGGCATTGCAGCAGCTATGCTGATGGGGGCTGCTGGCGTACAGATTGGTACACGCTTCCTGCTGGCAGAGGAGTGCCCTGTCCATGACAATATGAAGCAGAAGCTCATTGAAGCGGTAGATACTGATACTATTGTTACTGGCCAGACCATTAAGAGTGCTGTCCGTGGCATTAAGAATAAGTTCTCCCTGGAGTACCAGGAGCTGGAATTTTCTGGCAAGGCAGATAAGGAGACCCTGCTGAAGATGGCAACTGGCACTAACAAGCTGGCTGCAGTGGATGGCGATACGGAAAATGGCATGATGCAGGCAGGCCAGTCCTTGCTGCCATTAAAGAAAATTGAGCCAATGGCAGATATTATTGAGTCCCTGGTAAAGGAAGCAAGAGAGACACTGGCGCAGGCAGCGAGCATCAGAATTTAAGTAATTATTCACAACATAAAATTTAGCAATAAAAATGACCGGTATTCTTATGAATACCGGTCATTGTGCCTTTATCAGGACTGAGGTACAACGTCGTTTAAGCTGGCGATAAGTGCATCAACGTCAATGCCGTGAGCCATAGCACCCTGCTCAATGTTCTCGAAATGTGCAGCTGCACAGCCGATGCAGCCCATGCCAGACTGCATGAATACTGGAACAGTATCAGGATAGGTCTGAACAACCTCCATAATGGACATGTCCTTGGTAATAGTCATATAAAAAACCTCCTTACAGATTTTGTTAATTTTAGACTGAAATATTATATCATAGAATTTAAATCTTAGCATTATTATAATGATTTTTATGCAGGAAAAAGGTATAATATTCTAAGTATGAAATTAGATTTTTATAGCAGATTAAATGAAAGCTAACAGGATAATGATATGGATTGGCAAAAATACAAGGAAAAACTTCAGGAAAACAAGGTGGTGCTGCTGGCTATAGGTCTTATATTGCTGGGAATATCCCTGATTGCCTATACCACAGCCCAGAAAAATGCAGACAAGCCAGAGGAGCCAGTACAGGTGTGCAGCCCTGCTGAGGATACCAGAGGGGTACTGGTGCTGAACTACCATAAAATAGACAACAAGCATCATTCACTGTCTGTCAGGGTGGCGGATTTTGAGCAGCACATGGCCTGGCTGAAGCAGTACGGCTATACCAGTATTACACCAGATGAGCTGTACGACTTTATTACCTGCGGAGCAGAGCTGCCAGAAAAACCTGTCATGATTACATTTGATGATGGCTATGAGGATAACTATACCAACGCTTATCCCATTATGAAGAAATATGGTTTTACGGGAACAATTTTTGTGGTAACCAGCTTTTTAGGCAAGTACCCTAATTATCTCACCTGGGCTCAGGCACAGGAGCTGGAGGAAAATGGCTTTAATATTGAATCCCACACTGTAACACATCAGTCTATGACAGATGCCAGCGATGAGAAAATCAAAAAGGAGCTGGAGGATTCCAAGGCCGCTATTCAGGAACACCTGGGGAAGGAAAGCAAATATTTCGCTTATCCAACCGGCACCTATAATCTCCACATTGCCCAGATGGCTAAGGATGCAGGCTACAGGGCTGCCTTTACCATCAAGTTTGACAATGTCAGCCGCCAGACCAATGTTTATGCCATCGAAAGAGTACCAATTTTCCACACAGAAAACACCAACAAGGACTTTTTAGAGCGCATCCAGTATTTACCATTGACAGATAAATATGGATGGGAAAAGAAATAGTAATGAATAATAATTATTAAAAATTATCCGTTTACCGGCAGGTAGACGGATTTTTTTTAGGTATATTTTCTTATTTTTGAAATTTGATCTTAAAAAGGGGGTAATTTTTACAAAAAAGTGGCAAAAAGTGGGGGAATGTGGTACGATATCCCCAAAAGGTGGTGGAGAAGCATGTTCATGGGCGAATATAAGCATTCAATAGATGCTAAAGGTCGAATCATATTGCCTGCGGATTTCCGTGAGGAATTAACGGATAATTTCGTTATTACCAAGGGCCTTGACAACTGCTTGTTTCTCTACACCGCTGAGGAATGGGATAAGCTCT
>JAFPCE010000261.1 GCA_017390245.1 Selenomonadaceae bacterium | reverse complement strand
CATTGCTTTAATGGCCTGTACCGGGTAAATGGCAAGGGCCTGTTTAATGTACCATATAACAATAGCAAGAGGGCTTCTGTTGAGGCAGAAGCTATTCTGGCAACATCATGCTATCTTAAAGGTGTTACCATTAAGCAGGGAGATTTTGAATCAGCCTGTGTAACAGCTAAAAAAGGAGACTTCGTCTTCTTCGATAGCCCTTATGCTCCTTTAAATCCCACATCTTTTGAATCATATACTAAAGAGGGATTTGATGTAGAAAGCCATGAACGGCTTGCAAAACTTTTTGACCGCTTAACAGCAAAAGGCTGCTATTGCATGCTGACTAATCATAATACTGAATTTATCAACGAGCTTTATGGCAATAAAGATTATAAAATGGATGTAGTCAGTGTCAAGCGCATGATTAATTCTGATGCCAGCAACCGCAAAGGCGAAGAGATTATCATCTGTAACTATTAAAGGAGCTTCGGCAGTGGAAAAATTAGATGAGCTATTTCGGGATAAAGTAGAATATTATTATGAAAACCCTATGGCCAGGCTTCTGCATGGAGATACCTTTGAGCTTTTAACTAAATTTCAGCCAGAGAGTGTTGATATGATTTTTGCAGATCCACCATACTTTCTGAGTAATGATGGCATTTCCTGTAAGGGCGGGAAAATGGTTTCTGTTAATAAAGGTAACTGGGATAAGCTGGGGAGTGCAGTTACCTCTTTTGAGGATAAGCATGATTTTAATAGAAAGTGGCTCAGGTTATGCAAGACAATTTTAAAAACTAATGGCAGTATCTGGGTATCTGGCACTTTGCACAATATTTATTCTATTGGCATGGCGCTGGAACAGGAAGGCTTTAAGATTATCAATAACATTACCTGGCAGAAAACCAATCCGCCGCCTAACCTGGCTTGCCGATGCTTTACTCATTCTACAGAAACCATTTTGTGGGCGCAAAAAGCAGATAAAAAATCCAGGCATTATTTCAATTATAAGCTGATGAAGGAGCTTAATGGCGGTAAGCAAATGAAGGATGTCTGGACAGGGAGCTTAACTAAGCCATCAGAAAAGGCAGCGGGCAAGCATCCTACCCAGAAGCCAGAATATTTACTGGAAAAAATAGTGCAGGCATCAACCCAGGCCGGGGAAATTGTATTAGATCCATTTTGCGGGTCTGGTACAACAGGAGTTGTGGCTAATAGATATGGCAGATATTTTGCAGGCATCGATAATGAAGCGGAATATCTGTCTATAAGCAAAAAAAGACTGGAGTGGGAGTTTAATGGAAAAGCGTAATTTTGAAGAATGGCTTGAGACCTTTACTGACAATATAAATAATTGGAATTACTATGTTAATTACCAGACAGCATATAGGAATACTGCCACTGTAAAAAGACAACTGGCTTTATTAAATACCTTAAAGGGGGTTGATAATATTGCTGATGAGTTTAAAGATTTGGTAAAGGAATATCCAGATTGTATTAATGCGATTCCCTTGCTTCTGGCGGTGCGGGATAATGTAATTGCTATTACTGATAATGACCGCAGGCTGGATTTTAATTTTAAGGCTATGAACTATGATGTAGATCTGTATGTTGAGTTTATGGAAAAGACAGGTATATTTGATTTGCTGCAAAACCGTGTGCTGGGGGATTTGCTGGATGTGGGCTTAGGCATTAATGTTGGCTTGGATAGCAATGCCAGAAAAAACAGAGGCGGACATCAGATGGAGGATTTGGTAGAGTTCTTTATCCAGGAAGCTGGCTTCAAAAAGGATAAAACCTACTTTAAAGAAATGTATTTGCATGAAGTGGAGCAGAAATGGGGATATGACCTTTCTGCAATCAGTGCAGATGGTGTAGCTAAAAAACGCTTTGATTATGTGGTTAAGCCTGCTGGCAGCCCGGAGGTTTATATTTGTGAGTGCAATTGTTATTCCTCTGGCGGCTCTAAACTTAATGAAACAGCCCGCAGCTTTAAGGCTATATCCCTGGAAGCTAAGGCTGTGGACCATGTACATTTTGTGTGGTTTACTGATGGGGCAGGCTGGAAAAGTGCTAAAGGCAATTTAAAGGAAGCATTTCTGGTGCAGGATGATTTGTATAATATTGCTGATTTAAGAAATGGCATTATAAAAAAGTGCTTTATTTAAAAGCATGTAAAAGACTATCAAAAAACGAGAGGTTCTGGTGTTAAAAATAGCATCATACCTCTCGTTTTATATTTTACCTGTGGTTCTAGACGTTTTGAAAACAAAAAGTCAAAAAATCAAAAAAAATAGCACTCTCCTCTTGACAGTGCTAATGCAAAGTGGTATAACATAATCAAACAAAGGAAGTACAACAGATACAAGAAAGAATATCCGCAATCTCCCCGAGTTAATTAAAAATAATAGGTTATGACCCATAGTCATAGTAGAGAAAGAAGGATGAGGACTTATGTTATTGCCTAGAATTTTTGATGCAAACTTGTTTGATGATTTTATGAGTGGTTTCAGCTTCCCTGATATTAGCAAGGAGCTGTATGGTAGCCATGCCAGCCATGTGATGAAGACGGATGTTAAGGAAACTGATAATGGTTATGAGGTTTTCATTGACCTGCCTGGCTTTAAGAAGGATGAAGTTACTGCTAAGCTGGAGAATGGTTATCTGACTATTGAGGCTGCCAAGGGCCTGGATAGGGATGAGCAGGAGCAGGATACTGGCAAGTACATCCGCAGGGAGCGCTATGCTGGTGTTATGAGCAGAAGCTTCTATGTTGGTGATATCCAGCAGTCTGATATTCATGCTAAATTTGAGGATGGTATCTTAAAGCTGACCATGCCAAAGGAACAGCCTAAGCAGCTTGAAGCTCAGAAGCTGATCGCTATTGAGGGCTAAAGAAAATACAAAATAATATAACAAGCAGAGAAATCCCCGCTTTACCAGAAATGGCAGGCGGGGATTTTTCATGCTCAGGAAATATTACAAGATTATGAACAGCAAAGAGGAATATCCTGAAATTTTGTCTATGAATTATAATTAATGAAAAAATAGCTGTGGATGTGGCTGAAATGCCTGAGATGATTTTTTGCAACAAAAAAGGCGATGCCTGGCATCGCCTGTATTTTTTATGGAGCGGGCGAGGGGAATCGAACCCCCCTCTTTAGCTTGGGAAGCTGACATTCTACCAATGAACTACGCCCGCGACAACATTAGTATTATAGCATGTACAGCTTAGTTTAGCAAGTATGCAGGGCCAGAATGGCTGGCTTATATACCTGGCTTTTGGTGTCTGGTTTATAGCCCTGTACATAAAAGCTTATTTATTGCTGTTTAAAGCAGAAGACAACCCTGGAATAGCGTTGATTTTATCTGCCAGCTTAATGGAATCTTCAATGGCTGCCTTAGTCATGGCACCAGTGATTTTGGTGGTGCTGCCAATAGAGTTAGAGGCACCCATGGTAGAGCTGATGCTTGGACCACCTTCTGATTCAGGTTTGGAGATAATAACCTCCAGTTCATCACCATTTTTCACTGGATCAGTGAAATTAACAGGCTG
>JAFPCE010000260.1 GCA_017390245.1 Selenomonadaceae bacterium | reverse complement strand
TTCAAAAAGCCCAGGCAGGCCCCGGCCATAGCACCGCAGAAAATAGCCAGATCCATTTTGCCTAAAGCCAGGCAGATAGCCATATAGGTAAGAGCAGCAAAAATCACTGTGCCAGAAGCCAGTCCATCCAGGCCATCTGTGAGATTAACAGCGTTACTAGTACCTACCAGCACCAGCAGAATCAGCACATAAAAGCCATAGCCTAAATCAATATTACCAGCAAAGGGCACCCATAAATCCGTAGGCAGCCCGGCAAAATACGCCACCAGCACGGCAATGATAATCTGCCCTAACAGCTTCTGCTTAGCCTTTAAGCCCAGGTTATGCTTCTTGACTACCTTGATGTAGTCATCTACAAAGCCTAAAACAAAATGCCCCAGCATGATAATCAGTGCCAGCACCAGCTCCAGGCTGAGCTTCCCCAGTACCATGGAGGTAATGGCAATAGACAGGATAATCATGATGCCACCCATGGTTGGAGTACCGCTTTTCGCCTGGTGGCTTTTAGGCCCTTCTTCTCTGATGCTCTGGCCAAATTTCAGCTTGTGCAGCTCTGGTATCATCCTTGGACCTGCCAGTAAAACCAGCACTGCAGCTAAAACAATGGCTGCTCCAGGATAAAATATATTTTCCATCAATAAAACTCCTCACTTATACAGGAATTATTTTAACATCATAATAATTCGATGATTTTTTCCATCTGCATGCCCCGGGAGCCCTTGAAAAGCACGGTATCCTCAGGCTTGACAATGGTTTTCAGCACTTCTGCTGCTTCAGCATGAGTACTAGTGGTATAAACCTCAGCAAGGCCTGCTGCCTTAGCACCAGCAGCAATTTTCTCCCCCAGCTGACCCAGGGTAACCAAGGCCTTGACACCAGCCTCAGCAGCCTGCTGGCCCACCTTCTCATGGGCGCTGACAGCCACATCACCCAGCTCCAGCATATCCCCTAAAACCGCAATAGCCCCCTTGCCCTTGGTGATTTCACCTAAGGTTCTGAGAGCTGCCTCCATGGACATAGGGCTGGCATTATAAGCATCGTTAATAATATTCACATTGCCCTTGCGGCTGGTTTCAAAGCGCATGCCAGTCATTTCCAGGCTGTCTAAGCCCTGGGCGATTTCCATGGTGTTTAATCCCAGTGCATAACCTGCTGCAACAGCTGCCAGAGCATTAGCCACATTGTGATTGCCCAGCATTGGAATAGTCAGCATGCAGGCAGCGCCGCCTTTGCCCAGCTGGCATTTAAAGGTAGTGCTGCTGCCATCACTGACAATGTCACTGGCCTTAATATCTGCATCCTTTTCCAGACCAAAGGTAATAACCTTCACACCTGGCTTAGCCTTTTTGTACATAGCTGCAGTATATGGATTATCGTTGTTGATAATCAAAGTTCCCCCCGCAGGGATGGCCTCCGCCATTTCCCCCTTGGCCTGGGCAATATTTTCAATAGAACCCAGAAGCTCAATATGAGTCTCCCCTACATTGGTAATGATGCCGATATCCGGCTCTGCCATAGGTGCCAGGGCCTCAATCTGATGCAGCCCCCGCATGCCGATTTCTACTACAGCTGCCTCATGGCTTTTGTTTAATTGCAAAAGTGTCAAAGGCAGGCCTATCTCATTGTTAAAGTTTGCCTGGGTCTTCAGAACATTAAACTTAGCAGAAAGCACTGCTGCCGTTAGGTCCTTGGTAGTGGTTTTGCCGTTAGAGCCCGTAATGGCGATAACAGGAATGTCAAAACGGCGGCGGTGGAAGCGCGCCAGAAGCTGATAGGCAGTCTGGGTATCACCATCAAACATGATGACTGTGCCCTGCAGTGGCTCGCCATAGGCAAAGCCGTTGCTGACCAGTACGCCAGCAGCCCCCTTTTCTATAGCATCCTTGGCGAAATTTTCACCATTGAAGCGTTCACCCTTCAAGGCTACAAACAGAGCCCCTTCAGTGATTTTCCTTGTATCTGTGACTACATCCCGGAAATTCTGCAGCTTCTCTTCTAAAACCGTGGCAGTGCCTAAGGCCTGCATTACTTCATCTAATGTAAATGATGGCATGATAACTTAATTACTCCCTCTTACGCCTTATTTGGCCTTTTTAGCCTGGATAGCTTCCATAGCTACTTCTTTATCATCAAAATGAATAGTCCCCTCATTGAGAATCTGGTAATTCTCGTGGCCCTTGCCGGCAATAATGACAATATCATCCTTTTCTGCAATATCCACTGCATGGAAAATCGCTTCCCGTCTGTCTATAATCGCCTCATGCATCTTGTGGCCTGCTGCTTCCTCTACACCAGCAACCACCATGTCCAATATGCGCTGTGGATCTTCACTGCGAGGATTGTCAGAGGTAGCAATAATCACATCAGACAGCTGGGCGGCAATCCGGCCCATAATAGGGCGTTTGGTATTGTCTCTGTCACCACCACAGCCAAATACTGTAATAATGCGCTTCTTGGCAATGCGGCGGGCAGTATTTAAAATATTCTCCAGTCCATCTGGAGTGTGGGCATAGTCAACAATAACAGCAAAGTCCTGGCCCCCTCTTACAAGCTCAAAACGGCCTGGTACAGAAGTAAACTCCTCCATGCACTTTTTAATAACTGGTGCTGGAACCCCCTCTGCCATAGCTGTGCCAATAGCTGCCATAACATTGTAAACGTTGAAAATGCCTGTAATGTGCAGCTTCAATGGCAGCACACTGTCACCGATTTTAATGTTAAACTGAGCACCATCTGCCAGAACCTGAATATCTGCAGCCTGCAGGGTAGCAGGATTGTCAATGCCATAGGTAATGTGACGGCACTGGGCATGCTCCAGCATGGTCTGGCCTGCTGCATCGTCAATGTTCACAACAGCAGTCTTGCCATTTTTCACGTGCTGCTGGCTGGATACCAGCTCAAAAAGCTTAGCCTTGGCCAGCTTGTAGTTTTCCAAGGTCTTGTGGAAATCCAGGTGATCCTGTGTCAGATTGGTAAATACAGCAGTATCAAACTCAATGCCTGCCACACGGTTCAGCGCCAGAGCATGGCTGGAAACCTCCATTACCACATAATCTATATTCTGCTCACACATCATAGCTAAGGTGTGCTGCAGCTCTACAATGTCCGGGGTAGTGTTATGAATAGGCAGTACCTGGTCCTCTATCATTATCTGGATAGTGCCAATGAGGCCCACACGGCATCCCATGCCACGGAGCATAGCCCGCAGCATATAGCTGATGGAGGTTTTGCCGTTAGTACCAGTAATGCCGATAACCCGCATGCGCTGGGCTGGATAATCATGGAAAAATGGCACAATTTTCTCCAGAGCTGGCTGCAGGCTCTTGACCTTCAGCACCGCCATGCCCTCAGGAGCCTCAATATCCTCCTCTGTCATAATAGCTACCGCACCCTGGGCCTTAGCCTGGGGAATGAACTTGTGTCCATCAACGTGAGCACCCTTGATGCACACAAACAAAGTACCCTCTGCCGCCTTGCGGGAATCATGCTCTATTCCCTTTATCTCTATATTTGCATCACCAGTCAGTTCTGCATCTTGTAAAAGAGCAGCTAATGCACCTAATGATTTTGCCATAAAACTTCCTCCTGATAACATTCCTGGCAGGCCCAAAAGCCCACACTAAACGTAATTATATCTTAACCTGTATATTATAATACTCTCCGCTGCTTTTGACAATATAGCTAAATAAGGTAATAGCCGCCCTTGCAAATTTTTCCCGCAAATAAAATCATCCTTTTCTAACAACAATAAATCATTGTTTCCTGACCGCCTCCAAATCATATATGCCTGGATTAAAAAATTGGCAACAAAAAATCCCCTCACATAATCTGTAAGAGGATTTTAGTTCTTTTTGCCTTCCACAAAATATACCTGATGCGGAATGGTCATACCCAGCTTTTTCTCCGCAATTTCTTTAATGCGGTTTGGTGATTTCAGCTTGGCATTTTCTATTTCTAATTGTGCATTTTCCTTTTCCAGGGTAGCTGCCTGCTGCTTAAGCTGTACCAGCTCAAAGCCCCGGCTGGCTAATTCACTGCTGCTGCCCAGGAATAATACCGCCATAACAGCTGCTAACAATACTGTCATAGCAACCTTGAGTCCGCCATTACTGCGTGGCTTTATCCGTTTAACAGTACGGCGTCTGATATGTTTTTGTGGCTGTACAGGCTGCTCTTGAGGCAGTGCCTCATAATAGTCTTCCTCCAGCTGACGTGCCAGCATGGCAGACCCTCCTTTCGTTTTTCTCTATATTGCCTTGCTCTAAAGTTATTTCTGACGGATTCACAGCAGACACTGCCTGAAGCTGTCAGCTCTTCCTTAATCCCACTTTGCAGGCAGTTTTTCTGCGATGCGCAGCTTGGCGCTTTTGGAGCGGGAATTCTGCTCCAGCTCCTTATGGGAGGCTGCCTTGCCCTTCACCAGCAATTTGATTTCTGGCTTGTGGTGGCACATACATACAGGCAGCTGTGGCGGACATATACAGCCACTAGCCATTTCCTTCAGTACGTTCTTAGCAATCCTGTCCTCCAGGGAATGGAAGGTAATGATGGCAATCCTGCCACCTGGCTTTAAATGAGCAATAGCACTTCTAAAGGTTTTTTCTAAAATATTCAGTTCGTCATTTACCTCAATGCGTACAGCCTGGAAAATCCTCTTTGCAGGATGGCCGCCTTTGGCATTCCGAACAGCAGCTGGTACTGCTTTTTTGATAATATCTACCAGCTGGCCTGTGGTTTCTACTGGTTTTTCACTGCGGGCATCAATGATAAACTCCGCAATGCGCTTGGACCAGCGCTCCTCACCGTATTCCTTGAAAATACGGTTAAGCTCCTCTAGGGAATAGGTATTTACCACGTCATAGGCACTAAACTGTGCCTGCTGGTTCATACGCATGTCCAGGGGAGCATCCTGCATGTAGGAAAAGCCCCTCTCTGCTGTATCTAGCTGATGGGAGGATACACCTAGATCAAAGAGGAAGCCGTCCACATGAGGAACATTCAAGTCAGACAGGACCTGGTCCAGCTGGCTGAAATTACTTTTTACTATATCTATCCGGCATGGATAATCCTTTAACCTTTCGCTGGCAGCTGCAATAGCCGCAGTATCCTGGTCAATGCCGATTAAATGTCCTTCTGGTGTAAGCTGCTGGGCAATGAGGCTGCTATGGCCTGCACCACCTAATGTGCAGTCAACATAGATGCCATCCTTAGCGGTTATAAGACCTGCTATGGTTTCCTCAGGCATAACACTGATATGATGAAAATCCATACGCACCTCTTATATTCCTAAATCCACAAGGGTTTCTGCAATGGAAGATACAGATGGAGTGATTTCTTCATTGTATCTATCCCACTCAGCCTTGCTCCAGACTTCAATACGGTTGGAGATGCCGATAAGCACAACATCCTTCTGCAGCTTGGCATGGGCTCTCAGGTTAGCAGGTACCAGGAAACGGCCCTGTCTGTCACATTCTGCCTGCCTTGCACC
>JAFPCE010000259.1 GCA_017390245.1 Selenomonadaceae bacterium | reverse complement strand
GCTGTCTGCCTTAAGCAATCAGCTTTTATATAATATCTCAAGCAAATCATTTTGTCAATAACTTTTTTGAAATATTTTTCACTGCTTTAACCATCAGGTTGCTGCAACGATTATGTATATTACATTATTTCCCCCATGATGTCAACCTGATTTTAAAAATAATAAAAAAAGACTTAAGCTATTTGCTACTAAGCAGACAGCTTAAGTCCTTATATTATTTCTCAGCCATTATAAAAGAGACTTATACAGCTTTATTATTTCTTCTACGCTGGTATCTCTTGGATTGCCGGGACGGCAGGCATCAGCATACGCAGACTCTGCCAGGAACTGGATATCCTCTTCCTTGACAATGTTCTTTAAGTCCTTTGGAATACCTACATCTATGGAAAGCTGCTTTACTGCATCAATAGCAGCCTTTCTGTATTCCTCCTGGCTCATAGCATCAACGCCTTCTACCCCCATGGCCCTGGCAATCTCACGATATTTTTCCCCAGTCTGAGGTGCATTATATTCCATACCTGTTGGCAGCAGAATCGCATTAGCAACACCATGAGGAGTATCATACAATGCGCCTAAAGGATGAGCCATTGAGTGAACAATACCTAAGCCTACATTAGAAAAACCCATACCAGCTACATATTGCCCTAAAGCCATATCCTCTCTGCCCTTTGGATCATTTTCCACAGCTGCTCTCAAGGAGCGGGAAATAATCTCAATAGCCTTCAGGTGGAACATATCAGACAGCTCCCAGGCACCTAAGGTAATATATCCCTCAATAGCATGTGTTAATGCATCCATACCAGTAGCTGCAGTTAAGCCCTTTGGCATGCTGGACATCATATCTGGATCAACGAAAGCAATAACTGGAATATCCTTTGGATCTACGCAAACCATTTTCCTGTTTTTAGCAGCATCAGTGATAACGTAATTGATGGTTACCTCAGCTGCAGTGCCAGCGGTAGTAGGTACTGCGAAAATAGGTACAGATTTATTCTTGGTAGGTGCTACACCCTCCAGGCTCACCACATCAGCAAAATCTGGATTAGCAATAATAATGCCAATAGCCTTAGCAGTATCCATAGAAGAACCACCGCCAATAGCTACAATGTAATCTGCCCCAGATTTCTTAAAGGCCTCTACACCAGTCTGCACATTCTCAACAGTAGGATTTGGCTTGATATTAGAATAAAGCTCATAAGGAATCTTTGCCACATCCAATACATCCAGCACCTTTTTGGTAACACCGAACTTTACCAGATCTGGATCTGAGCAGACAAAAGCCTTCTGAAAGCCTCTCCCCTTAGTCTCCCCTGCAATCTCTGCAATGGCCCCCTTGCCATGGTAGGATGTTTCATTTAACACAAATCTGTTTGCCATAAAAACCTCTCCTTCCTATATACACGCATTGCTCATTCATAATTATATTTTACCACTTTAAAAATATTCTTGTAGCAAAATTCTAGTATTTTACATATTATTTAAACTGCCAGATATTTACAAAATCATACTATGGCAACCAGCTTCATCATAGCGGATTATCTTTTTTAATTAATATCAATGATATATTTACTGATTTTATCTTAGAAAATTCGCTTTTTCTTTCTGTCTTATATATACT
>JAFPCE010000258.1 GCA_017390245.1 Selenomonadaceae bacterium | reverse complement strand
GCATACAAGCTATCCTTTCAGATTTTTCTTGTCCCTTCAATAAGGATGTTGATGAATTTTTACAAGTAAAAGCTATGGAATTTTCCAGGCAACAGCTGGCAGCTGTATATTTAGTATTTGCTTCATATAAAAGCAAGCCGGTTTTAGTAGGTTATTTTGCTTTAGCACAGAAATATTTTCATATTGACACTGGTAAAAATGGCAGAGTAGGAAGTAATCTTAGAAAGAGAATAAAGAAATTTGCCAATTATGATGAATCGTTACAAAAATGTATTGTATCAGCACCATTGATAGGACAATTAGGAAAGAATTATAAAAATGGATATAATAAGTTAATATCTGGCGATGAATTACTGAAGATTGCTTGCGATACAGTTAAAGAAGGACAGCGAATTTTGGGAGGGAAATTAGTATACCTGGAATGTGAAGATGTTCCGTCTTTAATTAGGTTTTATGAGAAAAATGGATTTTACAATTTTGGATATCGATTACTTGATGGTGATGAGCAAGAAAAAATTAAAGGCAAGTATTTGATTCAAATGTTGAAATATCTGGGAAATGAGAATTAGAAAACAAGAAAAAAGGCAGAGCCCGCAAGGGTTCTGCCTAATTTTTTTGAATAATAATGTAAAAATAATGAAAAAAAGATTGACATATACACTCAATGGGTATATAATAATAGATGTAAGGAGACAATATGAAGTGACCTCACAATTGTAGATTCGTGGATTTACCTGTAAAATATTATTTGTCAAGAATAATAAGGTAACAGGGATTACCGCATACAATAGGAGGTCACATATGAATAGTATAGTTTATGTAGGAATGGATGTCCATAAGGAAAGTTACACTTTATGTTGTTATTGTTATGATACCGATAAGGTTGAGTATAAACAGACAATACCTTCGGATTATAAGCTGATTCTTAAATACATGGAATCAATGAGAAAGATATATGGAGAAGATGCTTCTTTTGTTTGTGGATATGAAGCTGGATGTTTAGGGTATTCACTTTATCATCAACTCCGAGAACATGCAGTAGATTGTAAGATTCTTGCTCCAACAACAATGGCTATCACCAATACAAATCGTGTTAAGACTGATAAGCGAGATGCAGCCAACATAGCAAGATGTTTGGCATTTCATACTTACAGCGAGGTGTATGTTCCAGATGATGAAGATAATTCTGTTAAGGAATACATTCGTATGCGTGATGATCAGAAACTTATGCTTAAGAAGATTAAACAGCAGATTCTGGCATTTGTACTCCGTCAGGGAAAGAAGTTTGAGGGAGGCAAGACATACTGGACTATAGCACATATTAAATGGCTTAAATCTCTTGATTTAACGGGATTACCGAAAGAAACTCTTTCTGAATACCTTGTAACATATGAATATCTTACAGAAAAAATAGAACGTCTTGATCACAGGATTGAAGAACTTGCTTCAGGTGAGAAATACAAGGAAAAAGTCAAAAACATGGGATGCTTCTTGGGAATCAAAACTCATACAGCATTATCAATGGTTGTAGAGATTGGAGATTTTAATAGGTTTGAAAAAGCTCCTAAGTTTGCAGGTTTCTTAGGCTTAGTTCCAAGTGAAAATTCAAGTGGTGATGATAGAAACAGGTATAGTATAACCAAAGCCGGAAACAGTCATTTAAGGCGATTGATGGTAGAAGCAGCTCAAAGTTATACACGAGGTAATATAGGACACAAATCTATAGCACTGAAAGAACGTCAACAAGGATGTTCTGTAGAAGTAATAGCATATGCAGATAAAGCTAATGAAAGACTGCGTAGACGATTCTATAAGATGACATTAAACAAAGGGATAAATAGAAATGTAGCTGCCACAGCAATAGCAAGAGAACTTGCGTGCTTCATGTGGGGAATGGCAACAGGGAATATAGGATAGATTTGATATTCATCTGATTCGGTCAAGGCTGCTTCGCACCGCTTTGCAGCAAGGCCTGTGACAGAATCATCTGAATATCATTAAAGGTAATTAAGCAGATGAAACTGATGTTATCAGATTCCATCTGCAAAACAACGCTAACACTGGATGCAGAGGCAGGGTCTTGGAGCATTCTTAGGTCCGAATTATTTGCGATTCACCTCTGTTGACATTATATTTATATATTTTGATTCACGCTTGGAGACGGCAAGATTCACGGCGGACCATTGACCTGTTGGTAACCAATCCACGTATAACAGAGTGGCCAAGGCCGGGGACTGTTAGATCTGAGGCTCTGCCTCTGTATCCAGTGTTAAAATTTAATGAAAGGAAAAGTTTGTGGTGATTTTTGCAATTTACTCTTGACAAAGGTCACTTCATAACAGGTGATAGGATGACAGACAGGCAGAAGGGCTTTTTGCTGGCATTGACTGGTTCTGCTTTTTGGGGCGGTTCTGGTGTGGCAGCTCAGTACCTTTTTAATTATGGCGGCATGACTTCAGAGTATCTGGTGGTTGTCCGTATGATTATTGCTGGTATTTTGCTTCTGGCGATAGATAGCTTCAGCAATGATGTGAGTATCTGGAAGATATGGCAGGATAAGGCCAGCCGGTGGCGTCTGCTGGCTTTTGGCTTTGTAGGGATGCTGGGAGTGCAGTACACCTATTTCGTAGCTATAGAGTACAGTGATGCGCCTACAGCGACTATTTTGCAATATCTGATGCCGATTATTGTTATTGCCTGGACAGCCATAACCACAAAACAGCTGCCGGCTTTAAAGCAGGTTCTGACGGCTTGCTCAGCTATTTTTGGTACGGCCATACTGGTTACCCATGGCAATTTTACTACCCTTTCCATTTCTACTGAGGCGCTGCTCTGGGGCATTATCTCTGCTTTTGCGGCGGCTTTTTATACCTGCCAGCCAAGGTGGCTTTTGATGCGGTGGCCTTCTACCCAGGTTATTGGCTGGGCTATGATTATTGGTGGTATAGGCATGGGATGTATGTATCCGCCGTTGGAGTATCCGGGGACTGTGGATATGATGAATATGTTTGCGCTGGGGTATCTGATTGTATTTGGCACAGCGGCTGCTTTCTGGGCTTATGTTACCAGCACCAAGTACATCCAGCCATCTGAGGCTAGTATCTTGAATGCGACAGAGCCACTTACTTCAGTTATTTTTGGCGTTTTGCTTTTAGGTGTTGTGTTCCAGCTGCCAGAAATCATTGGTTCACTTTTTATTGTTATACCGATTGCCATGATTACTGGTAAAAAAAGCAAGGACTGATACAGGACAAAAGAAGGAAAAACTCAGACTAAAAGCAGGTTTTTGGCTGATTGCATTGACGAACAGGGCTTTTTCCTTTATAATAAGCATGTTCCTTTTAAGGAGCGTATGACTCACTAGCTCAACTGGTAGAGCATCTGACTCTTAATCAACAGGTTCGGAGTTCGAGTCTCCGGTGGGTCACCATTTGATTTTAAGCAGGCTGGGTTTTCCCGCCTGCCTTTTTTATAATTTTGATTATTGTAAGTTTTGTTAACAGGAGGTAAGGCTGATGCGTATTTTGTTATCCAATGATGATGGTATCCAGTCTCCAGGCATTGAGGCGCTGGTGAAGGCTTTAAGTGGCGAGCATGAGGTGGTTGTGGCTGCTCCAGCTGCCCAGCAGAGTGCTATGTCCCAGGCCATTACTGTCCGGGAGCGTCTTTATGTGGAGCACTATAAACCATTGGAGGAAAAGTATGGCATCAAGGCTTTTGCTATCACTGGTACGCCTGCTGATACGGTGAAGCTTTATCTGGAGGCCATAGTGGAGGGGCCTGAGGCTATGCCAGATGTGGTGATTTCTGGCATCAATGATGGCGCTAATATTGGTACAGATATTATTTATTCTGGTACTGTAGGGGCTGCTACTGAGGGCTTTGTGCATAGGATTTCTGCTATTGCCATTTCCCTGAATTACTTCCCTGAGCTGTCCTTTGATTTTGTGGCTGGGGAACTGGCAAAGCATTTAGATGAGCTGATGGCACTTAGTGATAAGCCGCAGCTTTTAAATATTAATTTCCCACAGAAGCTGGGGGAGGATCAGCATTGGTACTGGTGCACCCAGGGTACCCGTGACTATAATAATGTTTATGAGCCATATAAGGATCAGGCTGGCAAATTGTACTATACTGTAGGCGGCACGCCTTTTGATGATGGCAATGAGGCCTTTACGGATATTGCGGCTGTTAATGGCGGGCTGATAACCATTACGCCTCTTAAGCTGGACCGTACCTGTGGCCATTTCCTGAAGGAACATAAGGGTAAAATATTGTTTTAACAGATTTTGTTAATGAATATAGTCTAGGCAGAAGTATGTTTTGTATGTTATAATTGAATGTATTTTTGCGTGAAATTTGTTTATATAGAGGAGGACAATAAATAATGGAATCTAAGATTAAGGATATTGCTCTGGCTCCAAGTGGCCACGATAAGATTAACTGGGTAAAGAACTTCATGCCTGTTATGAATGCTATTGAGAAGGAGTACTCTGTGAGTAAGCCACTGGCTGGCAAGCGTATGGTTATGACTATGCACTTAGAGGCTAAGACTGCTTATCTGGCTCTGGTACTGCAGGCTGCTGGTGCAGAGGTTATTGCTACTGCTTCTAATCCTCTTTCCACTCAGGATGATGTTTGCGCTGCTTTAGTTGAGGATGGCGTTACTGTATTTGCTCATCATGGGTGCACCATGGAGGAATATGATGCCTATATTGATATGGCTCTTGACTGCAAGCCTAATATCATCATGGATGATGGCGGTGACCTGATTTACCGTCTCCACAATGAGCGCCGTGAGCTGCTGCCTGATATTATCGGCGGTTCTGAGGAGACTACTACTGGCGTTCTGCGTGACCGTGCTTTGGAGGCTTCTGGCAAGCTGGAGTTCCCTATGATTGCTGCTAATGATGCTTATTGCAAGTATCTCTTTGATAACCGTTATGGTACTGGCCAGTCTACCTGGGAGGGCATTATGCGTGCTACTAACCTGGTTATTGCTGGCAAGACTGTTGTTATCGCTGGCTATGGCTGGTGCGGCAAGGGCGGTGCTATGCGTGCCAAGGGCATGGGTGCTAATGTTATCATCACTGAGGTTGACCCTGTTAAGGCTATTGAGGCTGTATTTGATGGCTTCAGAGTTATGCCTATGGATGAGGCTGCCAAGATTGGTGACATTTTCTTAACCTTAACTGGTGACAGGGACATTCTCCGCCAGCGTCATTATGAGTCCATGAAGGACGGCGCTGTTATGGCTAACTCCGGCCACTTTGACCTGGAAATCAACATTCCTGAGCTGGAGGCTATTTCTGAGTCCCGTACTACTGTTAAGCCTGGTATTGAGGAGTTCAAGACCAAGGACGGCAGAAAGCTGTATCTCCTGGGTGAGGGCCGTCTGGTTAACCTGGCTTGTGGTGATGGCCATCCTGCAGAGATTATGGATCTCAGCTGGGGCGTGCAGTTCTTCTCTGCTTTGGAGATTGTGGAGAACCATGACAAGCTGGAGAACAAGGTTTATGTTCTGCCTGAGAAGGTTAGCACCAAGATTGCTAATATTAAGCTGAAGGCTATGGGCATTGAGATTGATGAGCTGACTCCTGAGCAGTACGCTTATCTCCACCAGTGCTAATATAGAGAGTTCGTAAGTATTTGAGAAATAGCAAGGATTTTTCTAATCTTTGCTATTTTTCTAGTTAAGGAAAAGGAGCTTTCCTATGAATATTTTAATCAAGGACGTTAATGTTTTAATGGGTGATTACTCTGTGCAGCAGGGCAATATCGCCATTACTGATGACAAAATCACAGCTGTTGGTGATGTGCCTGCAGGCTTTGTGGCTGACCATACTATTGATGGCAGGGATCGTTTTGCTGTGCCTGGCATGGTGAATGCCCACACTCATGCGTCTATGACACTTCTCAGAAGCTATGCTGATGATATGGAGCTGATGGACTGGCTCAACAACAAAATCTGGCCTGTTGAGGGCAAGATGGTGGAAAAGGATATCCGCATTGGTGCGAAGCTGGCTTTGTTAGAGATGATAAAGTCTGGTACTACTGCTTATGCGGATATGTATGGGCCATATATGGAGTCTGTGGCTGAGGAAACTATTTCTGCTGGTATCCGCGGTATCCTGGCTCGTGGTGCTATCGGCTTTGCACCAAGCGGCCGGAAGACTCTGGAGGAAAACGTTGACCTCTTTAAGAATTACCATGGTGCTGGGGATGGTTTGATTAGTGTCCTTTTAGGTGTACATGCTCCTTATACCTGTCCTCCTGATTTCTGCCAGTATGCGGCTGAGCTTTCTGCTGCTAATGGCATTAATGTGCATATTCACATGTCTGAGACTCAGGCTGAGATTAAGCAGATAACTGAACAGTATGGCAAGCGTCCTTTCCAGTATATTGAGGCTACTGGCCTCTTTAACCGTCCTTCTATTGCGGCTCACTGCGTATGGCTGGATGATGCTGATATGGATATGATGCTGGCCAAGAAGATAACTCCTGTCCATAATCCTGGCAGTAACCTGAAGCTGGCTAGCGGTATAGCACCAGTCAAGAAGCTTTTAGAGAAAGGCATCAAGGTGGCTCTGGGTACTGATGGCTGCTCTAGCAACAATAACCTGGATATGCTGGAGGAGGTTCGCCTGGCTGCTATGCTGCACAAGGCTAAGGAGCTGGATCCACTGGCTGTGCCTGCTGCTGAGGCATTGAAGATGGGTACTGAGTATGGTGCCCAGGCTCTGTGGCTTGATAAGGTGGGCAAGATTGAGGCTGGCTGGAAGGCTGATATTGTGCTGTATGATTTGAACCGTCCAGAGTGGTGCCCTCGTCACAATTTGGTGTCTCTCCTGGTGTACTCTGCTAACAGCAGCAGTGTTGATACTGTTCTCTGCAACGGTAAGGTTGTCATGGAGAAGGGCGAGGTTAAGACCATGGATCAGGAGAAGATTCTCTTTGAGGCTAATGCCTGCGCAATGGATTTGGTTAATAGATAATTTTTTAGTGAATAAATATAGTTACCTGCTGATAAAGGCTTGTGGTTACGGGCTTTTGCAGGTAACTATTTTTTATAATTTGTTTGGATATTTTTGTTAAGGGTGATATTTTGGCGAAAAAGAAATATTACGCAGTGAAATGCGGCCTTGTGCCGGGGATATATGAGACCTGGGCTGAGTGCCAGAAGCAGGTAAAGGGCTTTCCTAATGCGAAATTTAAGAGCTTTCCCCATGTAAGCGAAGCGGAGGCCTTTATGGCGCAGGATAATACTATACTAGCAGATGGGCAGTCTGTTTTTGCAGTGGCTGGTGGAGCTGCTGTGGCTGGCTCTGGTGCTGGTGTAGCTGAGGCTGGTTCTGGTAATGCTGGTGTGACTATTTTTGTGGATGGGTCATATTTTAATGGTGATTATAGCTGGGGGATGGCTGTCTATGAGAATGGCGTGCTGGTGCAGACCTTTAATGGCAAGGGCACTTCTAAGGCTGCAGCTAAGCTGCATAATGTGGCTGGGGAAATGCAGGGTGCCATGGAGGCTGTGAAGTGGGCTGAGGCTAACGGCGTGGAGAAAATAAGGCTTTGCTATGATTATAATGGCATTGCGGAGTGGGCTCTGGGAAACTGGAAGGCAAAGCTGCCGGAGACTCAGGCCTATGCACTGTTTATGAGCAATTACCTGGATATGGTGGAGTTCGTGAAGGTGGCAGGGCACACTGGCGTAGAGGGCAATGAGCTAGCGGATAAGCTGGCAAAGGCTGCTTTGGAATAGGGTGGCTGGAATAAGAGTGTTTGAATAGATGTGCTTGAATAAGCGTGCTTTTATGAGTATTATTTGAACGAGAGTATTTGAATGAGGTCTATATAAGTAGTGAAGAGAATTCTATTTTACGTGGGGTGAGTTTATGAGTAAGACGATTGCGGTGCTGTCAGATACCCATGGGGTGCTGCGGCCTGAGGTGGTACAGGGGATTATGGGCTGTGATGCCATTATCCATGCAGGGGATTTTGCTGATGGTGATGTGTTGTCGGATTTAGAGGCTATTGCGCCTTTGTATGCGGTGCAGGGCAACAATGACTGGGAGCTGGCAGGGAAGCTGCCTGAGTCACTGGTGTTTACTATAGAGGACTGCAAATTTTTCCTGATTCATAACAAGTATTATGTGCCAAAGGATCTGGCTGGCATAGATGGGGTGATTTTTGGCCATTCCCATCAGTTTTTCCAAGAGGAGATTGATGGCAGGCTGTGGCTGAATCCTGGCAGCTGTGGCCGGCCTAGATTTAATTATGGCCTGAGCTATGTGATTATGCAGGTGGATGGCAAGGATATTTCCATTAAGAGGGTTAATGTGCCAATTTAAAAATTTTTGAAAAATTTTATAGCCTATAAGCCTAGTAATGGTCAAAAGGTTACCTGGTGGTAACTATGGCACTTGAAAGTGCGTACTTCACAAGGCTCATGGGGACTGCTATACTACAATCATCCCGGGGACATAGGAAAGCAGGCTGGGCAGATGGCTTGGCCTGGTGTTGAATATAATGCAGATTTTGATGATTGTGTTTAGGAGGAATATAAAATGAGTAATTTTGCTAAGGTACATGTTAATGAGGATGCTAGAACTGAGCTGCATGATCAGCTGCAGCTGACTGGTGCGGAGATTAGTATCAACAATCTGCCTGCTGGTGCGGGAGTGCCATTTTCCCATCATCATAAGCAGAATGAGGAAATCTATGCTATTTTGTCTGGCAAGGGACAGGTGGTAATTGATGGTGAAACTATTGCTTTAGAGCAGGGTGACTGGGTGCGGATTTCTCCAGCGGCCAAGCGCCAGTTCTCTGCAGCTAGCGATAGTGCTATGAGCTTTATCTGCATTCAGACTAAGGAAAATTCTCTGGAGCAGTATACCATGACTGACGGCGTTGTGGACGAATGATTGGTATCAGATAATCTTTGCATGTTGTATTAAATATTGGCTTATATGGTTAAATCGCAGGTCCTGGGATGTGTAAGCATCCTGGGATTTTTGTGTTTTTTTTATAAGACGTAACAAGCTATCATTTAACAGAAAACAAAAAGTCTGACTATTCTAAAGAATGATTTTAGTTTAGTCAGACTTTTGCTTTATGAGATTGTATTTACTGGAAAAGTGGTGCAACAGTGCTGGATATGAGCCGCATTGAAAGTGGCAAGACTGAGCTGGTGTACGAGCCTTTTAATTTGCTGCATTATCTGTATGATACTGGCAAGAGTCTCACCTATCAGATGGAGCAGAATGAGATTTCCCTGGCTGGGTCTTTTCCCGTGAACACAGGACAGCTGGCACTACCTATCAGGGTACAGGCCTGGGCATGGCTATCACCAAGGAGCTTTTGGAGCTTATGGATGGTGATATTACTGTGGAAAGTACTGAGGGGGAGGGATCTACCTTTATTATCAGGATTCCTCTGGAGGTATGCCTGGAGTCTGTTGATGCAGAGGAACAGGAAGAAAGTGTTCTCAGCGATATTCAGGGACTGAAGATTCTCCTGGTGGAGGATAATGATGTGAATGTGGAGATTGCTGATTTTATGCTGAAAAATGCCGGGGCTGATGTGTTTATTGCCAGAGATGGCGTTGAAGCTCTTGAAATGTTTAAAAACAGCAAAATCAGCTTCTTTGATGTGGTGCTGATGGATATTATGATGCCACGAATGGATGGTTTGGAGGCTACCCGCCAGCTTCGCAGCCTTAGCAGAATTGATGCTGTTTATGTGCCGATTATTGCCATGACTGCTAATGCTTTTACAGAGGATGCCGTAAAGTGCGTGGAGGCTGGCATGAATGCCCACATGGCTAAGCCACTGGAGCTGAATACTCTGCTGAAGGTTATCAGCCGTTATGTGAATAAAGCAAATAAAATATAGTTTTATCAAGGCTCTGCAGCTTAGCAATTTTTTTCGCATAACTTGCAGGGCTTTTTCTATGTCAAAAATTAAATTCGTGTTATAATGGATAAGTATTTGTTTGCAATTATATGAATTCTTGTGAGGTATATTGTATGAATGAGAAGAAAACCAGCGGGTTTGCCAGCAAGTGGGGATTTATTCTGGCATCTGTAGGCTCTGCTGTAGGCATGGCCAATGTGTGGGGCTTTCCTTATAAGGTAGGCAGTAATGGCGGTGCGGCATTTTTGCTGATTTATCTGCTGTTTGTGGTGATTTTCAGCTATGTGGCTCTGCCAGCTGAGTTTTCTATGGGCAGAAGGGCTGCTACAGGTACGCTGGGTGCTTATGAAAATGCCTGGGCTACCAGGGGAAAAACTGCTGGAAAGCTGGGTGGGTTCATAGGGTGGCTGCCTCTGGCTGGTTCTATGTGCATTGCCATTGGCTATGCGGTTATTTTGTCATATATTTTAAAGGCATTGGTGGATTCAGTGGCTGGTTCTCTGATGACCTGCAATACGGCTCAGTGGTTTGAAGGCTTTGCCATGAATGGGTTTTCTGTAGTGCCTTATCATGTAATCATGGTGGTGGTTACGCTGCTAACCTTGAGATTTGGTGCTGATAGCATTGAAAAGACTAATAAAATCATTATGCCGGTGTTCTTTTTGATTTTCCTGGTGCTGGCTGTGCGTATTTTCTTTATGCCTGGTGCAGCTGCAGGCTATAGCTTCATGTTTACACCTCAGTGGGAGGTGCTGGGAGATCCTATGATCTGGATCTGGGCTATGGGACAGGCCTTTTTCTCCTTGTCTGTTACTGGCAGCGGCATGATTGTTTATGGTGCATATCTGTCTAAAAAGGAGGACGTAGTTGGCGTGGCCTGCCATACTGGTCTCTTTGATACCATTGCTGCGGTGATGGCGGCGCTGGTAATTATTCCTGCTTGCTTTGCCTATAATATGGATGTAGGGGCAGGTCCTGGTCTTTTGTTTGTAACCTTGCCAAATATTTTGCAGGATATTCCTTTTGGCCAGATTTTTGCTATTATTCTTTATGTGGCTATGCTGTGTGCAGGCGTCAGCTCTCTGCAGAATATGTTTGAGGCAGTAGCTTAGTCACTTTTGCATAAGTTCCCAAGGCTGAACCGTATGATGGTACTGGTGCTGTTGTGTGTTATCTGCCTTGGCTTTGGCCTGGGCAGCCTTGAGCTTCTCCTTCTCGGACATCGGTTTGCGCTT
>JAFPCE010000257.1 GCA_017390245.1 Selenomonadaceae bacterium | reverse complement strand
TCCAATATGTCCCATGATATACGCACACCTATGAATGGCATTATCGGCATGACAGCTATAGCCGGAGCCCATATTGATGAACCGGAAAGAGTCAAGGAATGTCTGCAGAAAATCACTCATGCCAGCAAGCATCTTCTGAGCCTCATTAACGAGGTGCTGGATATGAGCAAGATAGAATCCGGCAAGATTGACTTAATGGAAGAAGAGTTTAATCTTTCTGATTTTATTGATAATCTGCTGGATATGATGAATTCTCAGATTCAGGAGCACAATCATAAGCTGACAGTTGATATTTCTCATGTGAACCATGAGGATGTTATCGGTGACAGCCTGCGTATACAAAAGGTATTTACCAACTTTATGGGTAATGCCATAAAATATACTCCAGATGGGGGAGACATACGCCTTTATATATCTGAAAAGCCTTGCCACCAGCCAAAGCTGGGCTGCTATGAGTTTATCTTTGAAGATAATGGCATTGGCATGTCAGAGGATTTTGTAGCCCATATTTTTGAGCCGTTTGCCAGAGCAAAGGATCAGAAGATTAACCATATCCAGGGCACAGGACTGGGAATGCCTATTGCCCAGAATATTGTCCGCATGATGGGCGGCGATATTAAGATAGACAGCAAGCTGGGTGAAGGCTCTAAGTTTACCGTTACCATCTTCCTGAAGCTGCAGGAGGATATGGTGGAGGATTATACTAAATTTATTAATCTGCCTGTACTGGTGGCAGATGATGATCCTCTCAGTCTGGAGTCCTGCTGCAGCATTTTAGATGATTTAGGCATGGAGACAGATGGCGTAGCAGATGGCTTTGCTGCCTATGAAAAGGTAGTGGAGCATCATCAGGACAATAAACCGTATTACGCATGTATTCTGGACTGGAAAATGCCAGGCATGAATGGTGTAGAGCTGATTAGAAATATTCGCCAGCAGGTGGGGCCAGAGGTGCCGGTTATCATTATTTCAGCCTATGACTGGACAGAGATTGAGCAGGAAGCAAGAGCTGCGGGAGCCAATGCCTTTATCAGCAAGCCACTGTTCCGCTCCAAGCTTGTCAGAGCCTTTTCTGGTATCTTAGAAACGGAGCAGAAGCAGCATAAAGCACCATTAGAAGACTGGAAGAAGCTTGATCTTAGAGGTCACAGGATTTTGCTGGTGGAGGATAATGAGCTCAATGCAGATATTGCCATGGAGCTTCTGTCCATGTGCGGCTTAGAGGTGGAATACGCAGAAAACGGTGTCAAGGCTGTGGATATGGTAATGCACAAGCCAGAGGATTATTATGAATTGATTCTGATGGATATTCAGATGCCAGTTATGAACGGCTATGATGCTACCAGGGCTATCCGTGCAGGTAACAGCAGCTATCACAAGAGAGTGCCTATTATTGCCCTGACAGCCAATGCTTTTGCGGAGGATGTACAGGCAGCCAAGACAGTAGGCATGAATGAGCATATAGCAAAACCACTGGATTTGCAGGTTCTGGAAAGGATTCTCCAGAAGTGGCTGCATTAAGCTGGCAGTAGTCTGGCTACAAATAAGAATTATTAAATTTTTTCGATAACAATAACAGGGGTTTTAGAAATGGGTGGATTTGATGGACAAGGTACTGGAAAGTATGAAACAGGATGAGATGATTCCTTATATTGAAAGGGCTTTGGCTGGGGAGACTGTTTACTCTAACGATATTGTTGATACAACCTGGGGACCTATATTTACTGCCTGTTATCCAATAACAGCTACCGATGGCTCTGGTGGCTGAGGATAATGATATCAATGCGGAAATCATTGAATTTATGCTGGGCAAGTACGGTATAGAAACTGTGCTGGCAGAAAAAGGACAGGTAACCGTAGATACCTTTGCTGAGTCTAAGCTCCATGAGCATGATGTTATCTTTATGGATATTATGATGCCAGTTATGGGAGGCATTGAGGCTGCCAGGGCAATCAGAGGACTGGGCAGGGAAGATGCTAAAGCAGTTCCTATATTTGCCATGACAGCTAATGCTTTTGCTGATGATGTACAGCGCAGCATAGAGGCTGGCATGAATGAGCATCTCACTAAGCCATTGCAGGAAGGTGAGATAATTAAGGCGATTAATAAGTACATCAAAAAATAAGCTAATGGTCTTGCTTGACAAAGCGGCAGGCTGGGGCTAAAATGAAAAAAAGACATGCAATGGGGCAGTAAGCTATTTTTGCATGTCTTTTTTATATCTGTGAAGGGGTGAAAAATCATGAGAAGCTTTCCACTTTTTGAAGAGTTAGAGGCAGAGCGTGACAAGATTAATGAGGAGTTTCACAAGACTACTGAGCCACAGCTGATAGAGCGTCTGAAGGAGTTCGGGTTCATGCAGCCTGATCCTGACAAGCCTACTAAGCTGGTGCTGGCTGAGAAGTCTACTGAGAATGTGTACCATCTTTCTATAAATAAGTACAGCGTGACTATCCAGTTCCAGCATGTAAGGTCTGGTGAGGTGAAGCTGATTTGTGATATTAGTAATTTTGCCTTGAGTACTCATAATATGATGAATATTATTATCCAGTGCGTGGATTACTGGCTGCAGTATGGGATAGTGTATGATTATCTTAGTGCACAGGGCTTTAAGGATATAGTGTGATGTGGTTAAACAGGTTAGTGACATTAGTTACTAACCTGTTTTTTAGTATGTAGTTTTGTGTAATATTGAGTGTTTCGCCCCAGTATATACCCTTTCCAGCACGCTCTCGCTGCAAGAAATTACCTAGTGGTACTAAGCTCTGACTGCGCTTTGCTTGTCAATGGCTAAGTACCAAGGAAATTTATGCGCTGGTTTAGGGTATATAGATGGGGCTCCTCATTAGGTATCGGCTAAATTTATTAGGTTGATTTTCATAGTATTACTCCAGTGAGTATAGTGATTAATCCTGCTTGGCTGGGAGGGGGGACGAGAATGGTTTGCTTATGACTTTGGTCCAATTTTGATTTTTATTAAAGGATTTGTAAATTTTTTGTTGAATTACCATATTGTAAAGGCTATTATTATAGTTAAGTAATAGTTATTATTTGTTAGTTTACGATGTACACTTATTGAATTGAGTTTTTATCGACTTTTGTCCTAAGGAGAGAGGGGTCTAAAGGCGTTAATGATAAAAGGGTATTATTTATAATTATTTATGGGGGAGTAAGGTATGGATAATATTAAGGTGACATTTAAAATACTAATCATAGTGATGATTGCTGCGATTGGTATGATTGTTGTTGGTGCCAGAGGTGCTATTAACATCAACGAAGCTAACAATGAGATGGAGCGGCTGTATTCTGATGATATACGTTCCATAGAGCTTTTAGGACAGGCGCAGGAGGGCATGCGTATCATTCAGGTGCGGGCTATGCAGTCTATTGCAGACCCAGGCCGTGCCGCTGAGGTGCAGAAGAGCCAGGCAAAGGTCATTGCCACTATGGATCAGAATGTGGCAGAGTACATCGAGCTGTCCAAAAATGATAAATATGCTGAAGATGCCAAAGAGATGCAGGGCTGTTGGAACAATTTCAAAACCTCCATGCCAAAGGTTATCGATGCTGTGCAGCAGGGTGGTCCTGAGGCAGGAATGGCAGAGTATAATAAAGCTGCAAGACAGGATACAGAAAAGCTCCGGGATATCCTGGATAAATTAAATACTGATGTCCAGGCAGGTGCCAAGGAAGCTAATGAAATCAACAAGGCAGAGGGCAACAAGTCCATTATGATTATGCTGGTAACCACTGTTGTCTGCATATTGGTACAGCTCCTGGCCAGCTACAAAATCAGCAATGCCATCAAGCAGCCACTGGATATTATGCTGCATGTATGCGGCAAGCTGGCAAAGGGCAACTTCCGTGTAAATACTGCACCATCTACCCGTAAGGATGAATTTGGTGATGTACACCGTGGTCTTTATAACATGACTATTTCTGTAGGCAAGCTGTTAAACAGCTTCTCTCATACTACTGAGCAGATTGCAGCAGCTTCCCAGCAGCTTAATTCCAGCTCTATGGAAAGTGCTAATACTGCTACTTCTGTGGCTGAATCTGTATCTGAGGCAGCTGCTATTGTGGTACAGCAGCAGACTGCTGTAAATGATGGCACCAATGGCGTATCTGCTATTACCAATGCAGTTGATGGCATTAAGCTCCAGGCTCAGGAAATCTCTGCTAATGCAGGCCAGGCAGCCAATAAGGCTGCTGCAGGTAACAAGGTAGTAGGTGATTCTGTCAGCCAGATTCAGAATGTAGAGGCAACTGTCCGCACTACAGCTGAGCTGGTAAATAAATTAGGTGAGCGTTCCCAGGAAATTGGCGCTATTGTTGATACCATTTCCGATTTGGCTGGCCAGACCAATCTGCTGGCTCTCAATGCAGCTATTGAGGCAGCCCGTGCTGGTGAGCAGGGCCGTGGTTTTGCCGTTGTAGCCGAGGAAGTAAGAAAGCTGGCTGAGCAGTCTGCTACTGCAGCCCAGCAGATAGCAGGTCTTATTGGCGGCATCCAGTCCGATACCTCTAAGGCGGTTTCCTCCATGGACACCGGCTGCCAGGAGGTTGCCAAGGGTGCAAGCTCTGTAGAGGGCTTAAAGGCAGTATTTGAGGAGATTAGCCAGCTGGTAGCTGAGATTTCTGATAAGATTAACAATATGTCTGATTCTGTAGCTCATGTGGCAGACCAGTCTATAGAGGTTACCCGCCAGATGAATGACATTGATAAGGGCTCCAAGCAGGTAGCTGATGATATGCAGTCCATTTCTGCAGCAACTGAAGAACAGTCTGCATCTGCAGAAGAGATTGCCTCTGCCAGCGACTCCCTGGCTCGTCAGGCCCAGGAAGTACAGGAGAACCTGCAGAAGTTCCAGTTCTAAAAGAATACAGCTTTGTGATGATAGCCATGGCATGTAAGTGCTGTGGCTATCTTTTTATTTCCAGAAGTCTAGACCTTTAACAGGAATAAAGCTTTCATGAATTAAAAAGAATATTTCCTACGAATATGGTGTAGCAGATATTATCTACAAGCCATTTTCTAAGCAGGTTATCATGCGCCGTGTCTTAAATATCATTGAGCTGTATGAGCGCCGCAAGAAGATTCTCATGGAGCTGTCTGACAAGGATATGGCCCTCCGTAATGTACAGAGAAAGCTGTCCCGCAACAACCTGCTGCTGGTAAAGCTGTTAAGCCGCATTATTGAGTCCCGTAACAAGGAAGCCAGCGTGCATATCAAGCATGTCAGCACCATTACCTGGGAGCTTCTGAAGACCTGGCAGAACCTGTATCCTGAGGATGCCTTTTCTGAGGATGACATGAAGCTTTCGTTAAATTTTACAACGGTGATATATTGAAAAATAAAAATTATATTGTATAATAGGACTAAAGAGGAACACTTTGCAGGATATTGAATCTTTCTGCATTGCTGTACATGCAATTTTAGTAAGCTTATGAAATATGAGGTATGGCGTTATGAAGAAACTTTTAATTGCTGATGATGCTGAATTTAATCGTGAGATACTAAAGGAGCTCTTTAAGGACCAGTACATTATCCTGGAGGCTGTAGATGGCGTGGAAGCTATCGAACAGATTAAGGCTAATGCCAACGACCTGGCTGTTATTTTCCTGGATTTGATTATGCCTAGAAAAACAGGCATGGATGTGCTGGAGGATATGCAGAAGCTGGACCTTTTAGACAATATTCCAGTTATTATGATTACTGGTGAAGCTACTGCAGACAGTGATGCGGCAGCCTACGGCTACGGCGTTGCAGATATTATCTACAAGCCGTTTTCCCGCCAGGTTATCATGCGCCGCACCAGCAATATTGTGGAGCTTTATGAGCACCGCAAGGAGGTTATGAAGCAGCTGGATACCAAGATTGAGGAGCTGGAGGAGAGCCGCCGGCAGCTGGCCCAGAGCAATGAGTTCCTGGTTACTGCCCTCAGTACTGTCGTTGAGTTCCGTGATTTAGAGTCTGGGGAGCATATCCAGCGTGTGCGGGAAATGTCTAACCTTTTGCTGCATTCCTGGGCTAAGCTTCATGATGACTTTAACTATAACGAAACATCCATCCAGCAGATGTCCATGGCCTCCACGCTCCATGATATTGGCAAGATTGCCATTCCTGATGAAGTGCTGTTAAAGCCAGGCAGACTGACTAAGGAAGAGTTTGAAATCATGAAGACTCATACCCTCCGGGGCGGTGAGATGCTTTTAAACTTTAAGAGAGATGACAGCGAATTCTTCAAGTACTGCTATGATATCTGCATGTATCACCATGAGCGCTCTGATGGCAAGGGATATCCTTATGGCCTCAAGGGAGATGAAATACCTGTATGGGCACAGGTAGTGTCTGTAGCAGATGTATTTGATGCCCTTACCAGCCCTCGTGTATATAAACCGCCATTTACTCCACAGGAGGCTATCCGCATGATTTATGACGGTGAGTGCGGTAATTTCTCAGAGGACCTTATGGAATGCTTTAAAGAGTGCCAGCCACAGCTGATAGAGCTGGTGATAAAGCATCATAAGCCAGAAGAACTGGCAGCAGGAACAATAGAAGCATAATAGATAATCAGGGGATCTGCAGGGCAGGTCCCTTTTTATTGCAGGAGAGGACCTATGACAAGTAAGATAGTGCTTTTAGCGCTAAATGCAAAATTTTTCCATACCAGCCTGGCTATACGTTATCTGCGGGAGGCTTGCAAAAGGGCGGAGTGTGGCACAACAGAGCTTTTAGAGCTGACCATTAACAATTTTATACCAGAAATCCTGGGGGCGGTGTATGACAGCCAGCCTAAGGTACTAGCCGTTGCCTGCTATATCTGGAATATTGAACTGGTAAAACAGCTTTTGCCACTGGTGCGGAAGGTATTGCCAGAGACAGTTATTATATGCGGTGGTCATGAGGTCTCCTATGAGTCCAGGGAGTTTTTGCTGGCCAATCCTGCCGCAGACTATGTGGTGCGGGGAGAGGTGGAGGAGGTTTTCCCAGAGCTCTTGCAGCATGTTCTGGCAGGGAAAAATATGGATTACATTGCTGGCATCTGCTATAGGGATAATAACGGTAACATTATTGATGGCGGAGCTGTAGTAGTGGAAAATATGGCTCAGCTGCCCTTTGCCTATCAGCAGGAGGAAATGGCAGATATCAAAGAGAGGATTCTGTACTATGAAACCAGCCGTGGCTGTCCCTTTGCCTGTGCCTACTGTCTGTCCTGCGCCACTAAAGGTGTCCGCTACCGTCCTATGGATATGGTGCTGCAGGAATTGCAGTTCTTTGTAGATAATGATGTGCGGCAGGTTAAATTTGTGGACCGCACCTTTAATGCGAAAAAAAGCCACTATATGCCAATTTTAGAATTTATCAAAAATCTGCCAGAGAACTGCCGGACAAATTTCCATTTTGAAATGGCTATAGATTATCTTGACAGTGAAACCATAGGGCTGCTGCAAAGCCTGCCTCAGGGCAGGGTACAGCTGGAAATAGGCATTCAGAGCACCAACCCAGAGGTGCTAAAGCATATTCAGCGGGTAAATCACTGGGAGAAAATCGCAGGGAACATCAAGGCATTGCTGGCCAAAAAGAATATGCATATCCACACGGATCTCATTATTGGCCTGCCAGGGGAGGATATGGAGTCCTTTGCCCAGTCCTTTAATGATGTCTATAGCTTAGATACCAATATGCTGCAGCTGGGGTTTTTGAAGTTTTTAAAGGGTGCTGCCATGATGAAGCTGGTGCAGGAATATAAATACCAGTACATGGATATAGGGCCTTATGAGGTGCTTTCTAACAATCTCTTAAATTATGGTGACATCCGCTATCTCCACATTTTTGAAGAGGTTTTTGAGCTGTACCACAATGCCGGGCGGTGCCGCAATATCTGCAATTATCTGATAAAAACTCAGGAAAAAGGCAATGCCTTTAACTTTTACAAGGCCTTTACCAACTACTGGCAGGCTCAGGGCTACCAGAGCATGGCCCACAGTCCGAGAAATCTTTATGATATATTTAGAAGCTTTGTGAAAGACCAGTATCAGATGGATATACCAGAGGAAAATGTGCTGGACAATCTGCTGCGTTATGACTGTCTCCTGGCGGATAAAGGCAGAATCCGCCCAGAGTGGCTTAACTGGAATCTGGAAAAATACCAGACGGTCACTGCCCAATTCTGGCGGGAACGTTCTAAGGTCAATGCAGGCAATGTGCTGGAAAACTATGAATTTACTACCTGGCGGGATTTGAGGAAAAAGTACCAGATAGAACGGTTTAACTATAATATAGGTCAGATGAAGATGAGCCCAGCCCCTGCAGGATGCTGGATATTATTTGAATTTGCCGAACATGGCACTAATACTTATGTCTTAGAAGATTTTGGCAACTAATCAGTAAATGCAGCTTTAGCATAATGCTGAATGCTGCAAAGCATGGGCTGGTTAATACCGTGGCTAAAGGTAAATACGATGTATACAAAATATTTATAATTTTTACAAAAATTTTGCTTTACTTTTGGCGGATGCAGGTATATTCTTGTGGTGTGAATAAGAAGGTTTTTTTGCAGGCATGTTCAAAGAAGCAAACATGCAAATAGGAAAGAGGTTGATAATATGCAGACAATCGCTTTAATCGCCCATGACAAGAAAAAGGAAGAGATGCTGGACTTTGTGAGCCATCATCAGGAGCTTTTAAGCAAGTTCCATCTCATTGCTACCCGTACTACTGGTACGCTGATTAACGAAAACTGCGGCCTTGAGGTGCAGACTATGATGTCAGGTCCTCTAGGGGGAGACCAGCAGATAGGTGCTATGGTAGCAACTGAGCAGGTGGATTTCGTTATCTTTTTGCGTGATCCATTAAC